>CAYRDV010000456.1:0-4699 GCA_964422885.1 uncultured Candidatus Sericytochromatia bacterium | reverse complement strand
TGACAAACCTTCCATGCTGGTTATAGCTTATCTTTCTGTGTTCAAGAGCATTATTATACAAAGTACGACACATTGACAAAGTATTTTCCAGCTTACTTATTTGAGGTTTATTAGGATATATTCTATACTTGTAACTCTTCAACATTCTTTAATTATATCACATTTATTGATATTTTTATATATAAATAGTCTATTATAGTAGATTTTACTTCTTTAGTTTATAAATTATCTATGTAATTACTATTATACATATTTTGTTATATAATTCTTAAAGCAGCAAAGCTGCACAAAAATTCATCTGACTTCTAAACCTATCGGTTTTAGAAGCAGACTTCTTTTTGTAAAACCGTTAAAACTAATACGTAACCAATTTGCTACTATTTTTTAAATCTTCCCGTAATGTATCTTTAAGATAACTATGAATCTTTTTTGGAATTGTCACCAAATCTTTATTACCATCACTAATATATTGTAAATCAGGATAATTTTTAAATAAGCCCAAATATTTGTCAAGCTCTGACTGAATAGCCTGAATCCTCGGTATAAGAAGTGGTTTAAACTTTTTACTGTTTGGTGAAACAGATGGTTCAGAGCCCACCAGTAAGGCCGCAATATTTTTGTATTTTGTACCTTTAAATTCACCCTTTTCTACAATTTTTAAATTTTTTGGAACCCCACCATTAGGATAAGCGAGAGTATTAACTTCATAACCCGGTAAAAATTTATGGAGCATTGAAATATTATCTGCAATAGCCTGTATTGCTTTTTGCTCACTGGCAGTTGAAAGCATTGTATGCTCAAGTGTATGATTACCTATTTCATAACCATTTTCTGCCAGAAATTTTAGTTTTTTTGCAGCATACTCAAAACTCTGCCCAAATGCCAAACGTGGTAAAACATAAAAAGATGCTCCCTTTCCAAAATCCTGATATTTTTTACAGAAGTTTTCAATAATACCAACTGCACTATCAGGATCTATTTGTATCTCACTTTTACCTTTTATATACCTAAACTGCCCTTCGGTAGCATCATCAAATGTCAAAATTATTGGGGTTTTACCAAGAGGAACATTTATAGAATTCGTGACAAAATCTCTTAAAGTAATCAGGTAATAATCCTGTTTATAAAGTATGGATAAATCTTTTCTAAAATTATCAGGTGTTCTGGTCCATCGTGCTTCCGGTTTACCAATCCGATGATATTCAAGAACCATTACCCAGCCAAGTTCATTTGGTGTATATTTTTTTAATTGCTCATGAGTTAATTGTTTTATTTTTTCTTCAGGTTTTGCAGAAACTGATTTTAAAATATTTTTTACTACTTCGTGTTTGCTATTATCTTCTGCTTTAATCTGATTACCATCATTTGAACAGGAGCATATTAAATATATAAAAATGAAAATATATAAGTTAGTGCTTCTGAAGCAGTAATAATATCTTGCAAAGACGTTTCTTTTCACTTCTCCTCACTTAACTGACCTCACTAAGACAGCTTTAGCTGTCTGGCCTCACTTCTTCCTCACCCTATTCAATAATTAATTATTAATCCGGTTGTATTATGAATTTTATCCATCTTTATCCGTTTATTGTTTGAGAGTAGATCATTAAACCATGATTCACTAATCTGCCTGGTTTTTAGTTGTGAAGAATCATAAGTTTTTGATCTGAGTGGGTTTTTAGATCTTATACCAGAAAATTCTCTATATTTGTTTTCAAGATGAATCATACTTTCATAAAAAAGTTCAGGATCATAATAATAAAAATCTTTATACTCTTCATTTTCTTTGGCCCAGGCCACATTACCAAAAAGGAAGCTGGAGAGCGGTATTTTTTTTATTTCATCTTTATTTTTTGCCATTTCCAGTAGTTTTGTTAATGGATGCCCTTCGTCAAGTTTGCCCATATACTTTTTAGGTACTCTGACATGCCTTACCCAGGCTTCACTTAGAGGTATTTTTAGCTCAGTTTTGGTTACAGCGGCATTGGCAAAACTAGTACAGCCAGCCCCTTCAAATTTAAATGGATCAACCGGAAAACCATAATTTTTGGCAGCTCCGCTTTTATCATAATCATGTACAAAATTACTTAGGCCAAGGCAGGCATCACTAGTTGTTTTTATAGCCATCCAGGAAAAGTTTTTAGTCTTGTCAGCAATTTTCATTCTACTTTCAACTACCTGTTCTGATTCAAGCATACCATCAGTAAAAACAGCATCCAGAATGCTTAATCCCCAACCTTTTAGTAAAAGTCCAATATCCTGATCATTACTATCACCTGTTTGACCAGTTGCTCCAGAAACAAGATTTCCTCCTTTATCATGGCAATGCCAGGCAATCTGTGCATGACCGATAGAACTGGCATCACTGTTTACTTTTTTGGCAATTTCACTCTGTATTGAAGTCCATGCCAGGTTACTTGGACTTGACCAGTCAAGATAGGCTGCTGAACGATAAACAAAAATAAAGACATAATTGCTTTCAGGATCTTTTTTGATGATTTCTTTATAAGTTCTGCTTTCTTCAAATGCAGATACTGGTAAAGTAACTAGTGTTAGTAAAAATATTGCCAGAGTTTTTAAACTTTTTTGCATATTTCCAAAAATGATAAAAATAAATTAATAAGTTAATTATAATTGTTTCAGACTTTTTTCCAAAATAAGACCTATAAAAATTTATAGAAAAAGTTTTAAGTCATTACAAAGCATTATGGAAAGGTTAAAAATGACTAAGGATATTCAGAAAATTATAGAAGGTAATGGATATCTGCCCGCAAAAAAAGGTCATGAATAACTAATATTTAGTTCAACAATATTGGTTTTATTGAATAATTTTGATATCCTAATATAGTATAAATTATTAAGGATTTAGTTTACTTTAAAAAGTAAAAAAACTTAAGAGTTAGAAATAAATGAAATGAATGTACTAAATATTTTATTAATTGCCAGCGTTTTTATTTTTATTGCTGTTTCTTTAGGTATATTCTTTAAAAGATATAAAGAAAATAAAGCAAAACTGGAAAGTTTATCCAAAGAAAATGCCCATGAATTAAAAAAAAGTCTTGAAGAAGAACTTAAAAAGAAAAAAGAAGAAGAATTAAAAAAACTTGAATCAGGGGATAAAGAAACAATCTCATTTGTATTCGAAAGATTATTTAAAAGTTCAAAACTGGCTGGATGGGTAAAAAGTCAAACATTTAATCTCCATAACAGTAAAAGTATTTCAGTTATTGTACATCTTAGTGGAAAAGAAGAGTTGGTTAGCACTCAAAAAGAAATTAAACTGAAGACAGGTGAAGTTTATACTCAAAATAAGCATTATCTTGCAGTAAAAAAAGAATATTCGGAAAAAGTTTTTTTATGTGCCTATAAAGTAGTAGAAGAAGCCTTCACTAATATCCCAACCCTTTATAAAATGTACATCAGCGAATATATTACCGAAGAAGAATCTGATAACCCAATGTGCGTTTTAAGCATGGAAGTAAACAAAGATCAATACAGAACAATTAAAGAAAAAAACTTAAATAATGCTATTGATATAATTTCATATTTTAATGCTAATTTTAATTACGATAATAAAAATCATATATTTCAGGAGGTTGAACCGATTAAGACTCCAGCTGGAGAAACATCCCTTGAAAAAACAATGGCGACCAAAGTAAGCTCAAATACTTCATTTTATGGTAGTACTATTGTTGATCCAGATGCATCAGCTGTAAATATAAAAAATGATTATTCAAACTTTGATAATTCTACCCTCAGCAGTGATACAAAGATCTCAAGCCTTAAGGGTTCAATAATGCTTGATAAAACAATGGTAAATATTCCTGATGAAGTACAAAAAGAACCTGATAAAACTGAATTTGAGCAACTTACTGACCAATTTTTAGCCAAATCTAAATTAAAAATAATCAGAGAAAATACTTTGGCCGATGGAGAAAGAAGTATATTGGCGATTAACCCCGATACTCAAAAAACATTTTTGATTAATATTTCCAAAAATGAAGAACTTGTTAAGGAAGAAAGCCTAAAAACCATTGTGAACCTTATGTTAAATGAAAATATTGAAAATGGAATTTTTATTACAAACGGAGCATTTGCTTTGGATTGTGTATCCTTTGCAACTAAAAACAACATAGAGCTTTTTGATAGGGAAAAGATAAATAAAATTGTCCCTTGAGCTAATTGTAATTATAATTCTGAATATAAAGTATAGATTAAAGAAGAAGCTGTAATAAACATTTTTATGAAAAGAGATAATTACAAAACATCTGTTATTGATGAAGAGGACGCAAAACCGAACATTAATCACGATGCATTTGAACTAAATAATAACGAATTATATGTTGAGAAAAAATATAATTTTAATATAAATAAAGAATATATTTCTATTTTTAAGGTTACAGATGAACCTTATATTCATGTTTTTTTAAAAGCCCTGGCATATACTCTTTATAAACCGTTTTATCCGACATTACATGTTGATTCACCGGCTTATCGTAAATATAAAGCAGATCTAATGGCCCTTGATTATACAAATGAGCCGGTATGCTGGATTGAATGTTTTGAAAGAGATTACTCTAAAATAGAGTATATTTGTAAACATATTCATATTGAAGATTTTATTCTGGTAGAAATTTCCGATGATATCAGCCCATTTGTAAATGAATTAAAAAGAAAAATCCATTATAAATATCACCATCTG
>CAYRDV010000455.1:0-4703 GCA_964422885.1 uncultured Candidatus Sericytochromatia bacterium | reverse complement strand
TCTGACAGTAACACTTCCCCTACCGGTAGTATAGGCCTGTTTTATCCCAGAATCTCCAAGAATAATGCCTCCAGTTGGAAAATCTGGCCCTTTAACAAATCTTGTTAAATCCATTGTAGTCGCATCTTTATTATCAATCAAATACATAATTGCCGAAACAACTTCCTCAAGATTATGTGGCGGAATACTGGTCGCCATTCCCACCGCAATTCCGGTAACCCCATTTAATAAAAGATTTGGCAATAAAGCAGGCAAAACGGCTGGTTCTTCCAAAGTACCATCAAAGTTTGGTGTCCAGTCAACAGTATTTGCTTCCAGATCAGTAAGCATTTCAGTAGCGGGCTTAGAAAGTCTTGCTTCTGTATAACGCATTGCCGCTGGTGGGTCATCATCAACAGAGCCAAAGTTTCCTTGCCCATCTACCAGCAAATACCTGGTAGAAAAAACCTGTGCCATACGAACCATTGCATCATAAACAGCCGTGTCACCATGAGGATGAAATTTACCTAAAACTTCACCGACCAGACGGGCTGATTTTTTAAATGGTTTATCAGGTTGCATATTTAATTCATGCATAGCATAAAGAATTCTGCGGTGTACAGGTTTTAAACCATCACGAACATCTGGTAATGCCCTTGAAACAATTACGGACATTGCATAATCCATAAAAGATTGTTTCATTTCATCCTGTATGTCTATTTCTACAATTTTCCCATGGGAATAATTTGGTTTTTCTTGCATATTAATTGATTCTCTCCATATCTTCTTTACAAAAAAGTTGTAATAGAATTTATTTAACAATAATCAGTAACAAAATAAGTCACAGATTAAGGAAAAATTATAAGTTTCCATAACTAAATTATAAACCATTTTTAGACATTGGTTAGGAATAATAACATTAAACTTTATGACATAGTTGTAAAATAAAATTTTTACGATTATATTTGTATATAATTTACTGAAAAGATGTTTTTTTGAATATATTAAATGAACTATTTAGAAAAAATGGGAGTGAATATGCCTCAGTTTAGTACTGATCCGAAAAAAGTTGAAAAAATTGATGAAAAAAATTTTAAAATAACCTGGAAAGATAATCATGAAAGTACTTATGATTCCTATAACTTAAGGGTAATATGCCCATGTGCGGAATGTAGGGGTGGACATGGTGGTAAAATCGGAGATAATACAAAAAATATAACTCCACCAATTACAATTAATGATTACAGTAATGTTGGACGTTATGCTATTGCATTTATTTTCAGTGATATGCACCGGGCAGGTATATATTCTTTCGATTATCTAAGAGAGATTTGTCCATGTGAAACATGTAAAGGAGATGCAAAGTAAGGACTTATTGGGTAACCCCTTACAAATTATGAATAATATTTCAAAACATATAAAAAACCTAAGAAAAGAGTATTTACTTGCTAAGCTTGATGAAAAAACAGTAGAAGCAGATCCATTAAAGCAATATTCGCTATGGTTTCATGAAGCCATAAATGCTGAAATTCATGAACCAAATGCAATGTCACTGGCAACAGCAACTTTAGATGGTAAACCCTCTGTAAGGATTGTTTTACTAAAAGAGTTTGATGAAAATGGGTTTGTTTTTTATACGAATTATAACAGCAGAAAAGGGAAAGAGTTAGCAATCAACCCCTGGGGAGCATTAACTTTTTATTGGGCTGAGCTTCAACGACAGGTTAGACTGGAAGGTAAAATTACAAATGTTTCACCGGAAACTTCGGATATTTATTTTAAAAGTCGACCAAAAGGTAGCCAAATTGGAGCACTTGTCTCTAACCAAAGCCAAATTATCTATAGTAGGGAAGAAATTGAAAAAAGATATCTGGAATTAGAAGCTTTTTATTCTGATAAAGAAATAGAAAGGCCCCAGCATTGGGGAGGTTACACCTTAAAACCAGAAACTATCGAATTTTGGCAAGGAAGAACAAACAGGCTGCATGATCGGATTTTATATAAGTTTGAAAAAGACGTATGGAGCCATCTTCGACTTGCCCCTTAAAAAGTGCCTAAATCACAGATATAGCAGATTAGCCTAAAACATGCTATGTTAACTAATTAGGCATTCCCGTTGGTCAAGAATGTACATGGATAACAAAAAATGATAAGTAAAATGGTCAATTCTTTTTATCTTCGATTTTCTTGGAAAAAAGATTAGTAATATCAAAACCAAAACTTCGAAGACAGGCAAGCAATAAAGCAGTTGCAGTAGCTTCATCCAAATTTCCGACAAATGGCATATTATCAGGAAGGAGCTCAAGAATACCAGCAGTAGGATTAATCAGGTAAATTAGTGAAATCAGTCCGAATATTGATAATATAATTTTTTTACCCATTACTTTCACCTTATTTATTTATTTATTTCAATCTTTGAAATTCGTTGATATACTTTCAAGCCAAATTCAGGAACAACTGATAAAAGATGATCAAAAATATCCGCCTGAATTTCTTCATAAACTTCTAATCTGGTATCATCAGTAAAAGTATATATTTCAATAGGAATGCCTTCTGACGAAGGAGCTAACTGTCTTACAACCAGAGTCAATTCTTTATTTAAACTTGGATGAAATTTAAGATAATTTAGGGCATAAGCTCTAAAAGTACCAATATTCGTTAAATTTCGTCCATTAACAACACTTGAAGTATCTATATTATTTTCACTGTTAAATTGATCAAGTTCAGATTTTTTATTGACAATATACTCAGAAATAAGATGAAACTTTTTAAATTTTTCAAAATCTTCAGATGTTAAAAATCTGATACTATGCTGATCTATGATTATTGAGCGACAAATTCTCCTGGCTCCTGATTCAGTCATACCACGCCAATTTTTAAACGAATCCTCCATTAATTTGTAAGTAGGAATAAAAGTAATAGTATTATCCCAATTTTTAACTTTAATAGTATCCAATGAAATCTCCATTACATGGCCATCTGCACCATATTTTGGAATTTCTACCCAGTCATCTATTCTGAGCATGTCATTGGAAATTAGTTGAACACCTGCTTTAAATGAAAGCAAGGAATCTTTAAAGACAATCATTAAAACAGCAGTAAGAGCACCAAGTCCACTTAAAAAAGCGAGAACTGATTTATTGAATATCAGGGAAAGGACAAATAAAGCCCCGATAAAATAAATAACCATTTTACCCGCCTGAATAAATGAATTTATCGGTCTTTTTTTGGCAATTTCATAACTGTTATAAATCAGTAATAAAACGGAAAGAATTTTTTCCATCAAAAAAACAAAAACAAATGCGATATAAGCCAAAAGCATTTTTTCTATCTGAGACTGAAATGATGGAAAGAGGAAGGAACCAAGATAAATTATAGGAACAGGGGTTAAAAAGATCAGATAATGAAAAATTTTTTGTTCAAAAAATAATTCATTTAATTTATTTTCTTTATTTTTAACCGCTTTTCTTACAACATTCAGAACATATTTTTTAGCAATAAAATAGCTTAGAATACTACCAAGTATTATCAGACAAAGATAAATTAATTCTTTAAGATTATTATTTATTATTTCCATTAAAATTATTTTTCTAACTGGAAAAGTTCTTTATAAATTTCTCCAGCTATAGGAGCTGCAACATCTCCGCCATGTCCTCCGTTTTGCACAAATATTGTTATTGCATATTTTGGAGAATCAAGCGGGGCAAATGAAACTACCCATCCATGTGTTTTTTTATTAGGAGGATCTTCAGCAGACCCTGTTTTGGCGGCAACCTCAAGATTGGAAAACTTTAAAGCTTTATGTGCTGTACCATATGATACTACAGCTCTGAGGCCCTTTTTAATAATCTGCATATTTCTGGAAGAGACTTGTAATTGTCTGATAACATCAGGTTTTACTCTAATATTTTTACCATTTTCTGCTTTAAAAATCAGAGGCCTTAATACTTTTCCCCCATTTGCCACAGCTGCTGTCATTACAGTTGCCTGAATCGGAGTTACATGAACAAAACCTTGTCCAATAGAACTATTTACAGAATCACCAGGATACCATATCTCTTTCCAGTATTTTCGTTTCCAGCTTTGATCAGGGATAATTCCCCTGCTTTCTCCAGGCAAATCAATTCCGGTTTTATTGCCAAGTCCAAACATATTTGCATATCTTTTCAGATTATTTATACTCATTTCCAGAGATAGCTCATAATACACCGTATCAATTGAATAAGCTAAGGCCTTTTCAATATTTACCCAGCCAAAACCCGCAGGATTCCAATCTCTAAAAATAAAATTACCTAACTTAAAATGCCCTTTACTATAAAACTGCCTGTCTGCTGTAAGTATTCCTAACTGCAAGGCAGCTGCACTAGTAACAATTTTAAAAATAGAACCGGGAGCATAAGAATTAATAGAGCGGTTTAAAAAAGGATTATCCAGTTTTTGGATAGCCTGCCAGTCTTTTTTGGTAATTTTTGAATAAAACATATTAGGATCAAAATCAGGTTTACTAGCCATTGCCAGTATTTCACCGGTGTTAACATCCATAACTACAGCAGAAGCTTTTTTTCCCTGAAGTAATGATTCAACTTTTTTTTGAAGATTCAGATCTATCGTCAAGTGAATATTATTTCCCTGTTCGGGTAATTCTGATTTTAAAGTCCTTATTTTTCTGCCAATTGCATCAACTTCAATAAAATGGCCACCTTCTTTACCTCTTAATTTATCTT
>CAYRDV010000454.1:0-4711 GCA_964422885.1 uncultured Candidatus Sericytochromatia bacterium | reverse complement strand
GGAAATCCAAACCTTTGGCTACCATCTCAGTGCCGATTAAAATATCATACTCACCTATCGAAAATTTACTAAAAATCTCCTCATGACAATCAATTTTTGTAGTTGTATCTCGGTCTAAACGGGCAATTCTTGCATTGGGAAATATTTTCTGGGTAATCATTTCAATTTTTTGAGTTCCTATCCCAAAATGTCTGATATTTGGGCCTCTACAGGCAGGGCATCTTGAAGGTAAAGATTTAATGCTGCCACAATAATGGCATTTCAGATTTTCCCCTGTAGTATGATAAACCATTGAGACGGAACAGTTTTCACATTTTACTGTATGGCCGCAGTCACGACATAAAACAAATGTCGAATACCCCCGGCGGTTGATAAAAATGATAGACTGCTCTTCTCGTTTTAATCTTTCGGCAATTGCTGCTTCCAACTTACGACTGAAAATACTTTTATTTCCCTCCAGAAATTCTTTTCGCATATCTACCAGCAAAACCGGAGGAAGGATTTTATTCTCTACTCTTCCAGGTAATTCCAGTAATTCCCAGTTCTTATCATTTTCTGAATAATAGTAACTTTCTATTGATGGAGTCGCACTGCCTAATAGAACCGTGGCATTATTTAACTCAGCCCGTTTCATGGCAACTGTTTTTGCATTATAGCGGGGGTTTTTATCCTGCTTATATGAACCTTCATGTTCTTCATCAACAATGATTAGGCCGATATTGCTACAAGGAGCAAAGATAGCAGATCTTGCGCCAATTATAATTTTGGCAATACCATTTTTTATCCTGGACCATTCGTCAAAACGTTCTCCTTCGCTCAAAGCACTGTGCATTACTGCCACACATTCTCCAAATCGTGCTCTGAATCTGTTTACAGTTTGTGGAGTAAGTGATATTTCAGGAACCAGAACTATTGATGATTTACCTTCATGTAAAACATATTCAATAGCCTGTAAATAAACCTCAGTTTTTCCGCTTCCGGTAACACCATGTAAAAGTAGTACCTTATCTCTTTTAACCTGCTTTTGTAATTCAACAAAAGAGTCAAGGGCTTTTTTCTGAAATTCATTCAATACCAGCTTTACCGTTTTATTCTGGCCTTCGGAATAATTTTGGGGTGTCCTTAAAACAACCTGTTCGGAAATATCTATACACTTCTTTTGTTCAAGTTTTCGAAGCAAAGCAGGTGTTGTTGAAGCTTCTTTGATAATTTCCTGGAAAGTGAGATAACCGCTATTTTTTGATATTATTAATAACACTTCCTTTTCACGGTTACTGAGAAAGTCCGGCATCTTTAAAAAAGTAACACATAACTGTTTTTTATATTTTGAACGAGTATCAAAAATAAATTCGGTTTTGATAAAATCAAGTGACTGTAATTTTTTTAAAAACTTATTGGTAGCATTACCAAAATTTGATTTAAGAATAGTTGTCCGTACTTTTTTTTCTTTAAGAAGAAAATTGCAGAATTCTCTAAAATCGTGTTGTGGTTGTATTTCTATAAAATCAGAAAATTCTTCTTCACTGATATTAAGCTCGATCAGCTTAAATGTTTTAGTAAGTATGCCTGAAGGAATTGCTGTTTTCAGAACACTTAGAAAAGAGGTATGATAATACTCAGCAATCCATTTTACCAGTTCAATATATTCCGGCTCTAATATCTGCTCATAGCTTGCCGAAATAATTTCCTTTATTTTTATTGATTCACTAAGGCTATTTTCAGCAAGTAAATCAACTATATACCCTCCCAGATGTGTTTCTCCAAACGGAACAATAACAGGAGTACCAAGAGATACATGCTTCTTCATATAATCAGGAATAGCATATGTATACGTCTGATTCTCCATATCTGTAAAAGAGTCCAGAAGTACTTCAGCAAAATTCAGGTTATTTGGTTTGTTTTTTTCAAGTAAAGCTTCCATAATTTATACTATAATTTTTTTTTATGTCTTTGGAAATAGAGGTAAAATAAAAATTTGTCTAAAAAATATTCAACCACAGATGCACACAGATTTTCGCAGATGAAAAAATTAAAATTATATATTTTATTAAATTCTTAAACTGTGTTAATCTGTGTCTTTATCTGATTAATCTGTGACCAACGGGAATCTTGGATGATATACTAATTTATCATCCAGGGTGGTAAAAGTTATGAAATATTCAAAATAGACAAAGAAAATGTTTAAACTATTTTATGAAATAAAAGAAATTCTCGAGAGAAAAAATTTAACAGATTCTACCCGTAAGGTACTTGAAGCTGAAGAAATTAATGGGGCAAAAATAACTAACCGTTTCAGATATATCTTTGGTATTTTGCTAATGTTGCCTGTTATTTTAAGTGGTATAGATAAAAATACTTTTTTTTTGAGCATCAGATTTAATATATTACTTGTTGTTATTTATTTTTTTACTACAATATTACATTCATTTCTCTTAACAAGAATAAAGAGCAAATCACTTGATTTAGCTAATTATCTGACTATGTATATCGATTATATTATTATTACCTTTGCTATCGTAGTATATACAGAAGTTATGAGTCCGGGTAATTATGCCTTTGCCATAAAAAACCCGACCCTTTTTTACCTTTTTATTCCTTTATCTTTAACCTTATTGCAATTTCGCCTTTCTTTGGTTTTGGTAAATCTGTTTATCATTTCTTTAATTTACAGTTTTTTTGTAATCAATGGTTTGGTAATGGGAGTACCAATTACTAATAGCTGGAAAGAATATATTTTAGGTCCTGGTATTTTCCTTCCTGATGTTTTGCTGGCAAAACCAGGAATTTTCGTCTGTATTGGATTGGCTATTCTTTTTTCAATTTACCGAACAATTAATATGATAAAGCGTATTGGTTTGGTCGAAGCTGAGAAATCAAAATTATCACAATATTTTTCGCCAAAAGTTGTGGCAGAAATTACCAATAACCCGGAAATACTCAAAGAAGGAAAAAGGCAGAAAGTAACAGTTTTATTTATGGATATCAGAGGATTTACAGAGTTTTCCGAACAGTTATCCCCTGATCAGATTGCTGGTTTTCTTTCAGATTTTCGAGAAATTATGATAAATGCAATTTTTGAATATGGCGGCACCATCGATAAATTTATCGGGGATGCGATCATGGCTACTTTTGGTACTCCAGCCCCTTCACCTGAATATGGAAGAGATAGTCAAAATGCTTTATCCGCAGCATTACAGATGATAGATAATTTAGATAAATTTAATAATAAACGAATTAAGAATAGTTATAAACCTGTAGATATAGGAATTGCCCTGCATACAGGCATTGTTTTTTCAGGAAATATCAAAGCCGGAGAATATCTGGAATATACTGTTATTGGCGATGTGGTGAATACTGCTTCCAGAATAGAAACTCTCTGTAAGGAGTTTAGCTGCCGCTTTTTAATCTCAGAAGAGGTTTTTGCAGAAGTGAACCAGTTTGTCAAAACGGAAAAGATGCCACTTACTAATGTAAAAGGTAAATCTCAACCTTTACAGGTTTATAAGGTTATATAATTTTTTACCATAAACGTTTATGGTAAAAAATTCATTGGCTTAAATATTAATGAGTTATTAGATTTTTATTAATGTATTCTTCAAAAGAATAAAATGAATATTCAGGATAATTACGAAGAAAGGGTAACAAGCTTTCGATAATAGCAAGTGCATTGATTTGCTCATCTCCATAAAGAGCATTTCTAAAAATTAAAGCTTTTATATTTGTTAGTTCTATATTTACTAATTCGTCAAATAATTGAGTATTTTGTTTTAAAAAGTTTTTTGCGTATTCGATTTCCTGGTTTTTATGAATTTCTTTTAACTGAATCTGAAATAATTCTTCAATATTAAGATTTTTTTCTGAATTATTCTTAAAGCCCTCATTCATCAATAATTTTATTTCTTCTCTAAAACAAACATTTTCTAATTTTTCTTTGAGTATGTCGCTATAATCATAAATACATATATCTCCTATTATTTCGCAATAACTAAGTAAAGGGCTTGCGAAATATGAGTTATTGTCTTGCCATTTTATGGAGCATGTTGTTAGTAAAAGTAAATTCTCATTTAAATTTTCATCTCTTAAATCACTTAAAGTTAATTCATTCTTCAGTTGTTCAATAGATATTGAGAAATCATCTTTGAACAGGTACAAAAAATCTTTTGAAAAAATCAATAACCATAATTTTTTTTGACCTTCATTTATATTTCCGATTAATTGCATTAAATATTGCTTTCTAAAAAGTAATTTTCATAAAAATAGTCTATTATATAGCTTCTCTTTAGAAATTAGGAGTATTTTTTTAAAATAAACAAAAATTAATAAGATTAACTTTAAGTGTAATAATTAAATTTTATTTTTCCACTTTTATAAGTATTTTTTAAAAAATTTAAATATTCAAGCAAATAATATTCTAGATATTAACAAAATTATCTATCATAGTGTGAAAGTACAAAAATAGTTAAAAAAGCTGAAATTATCTAATTAAAATGCTTTTTATCACCTATGAATATTATTAATAAATTAATTCAGGTTATCTATGATTAAAAGAAAAAAGATATATATTTGCATTTTTTTAAGTTTATTAACAGTTTCATGCTCAAATATTAATGCAACCAATCCAGACAATAAAATAATAAAATCTGTAACTCATTTAAAAACTAAATCATTCCAAAAAAGTAATTGGAAAATCTAGGTAAATCCTGTATTTTGG
>CAYRDV010000453.1:0-4715 GCA_964422885.1 uncultured Candidatus Sericytochromatia bacterium | reverse complement strand
TTTTAACGAGGTTCTAATAATTTGTTAAGCAATATTAATTAGTTCACGGTATTGGTTTACCGGAACTTTTAATATATCGAAAACAATATCAGATGTTAAGCTAATTAATACTCTGATATTGTTTTTTAATATTAAAGATAAAAAATTTAATATATTAAAGAACAATTAAAAAAATTTAATATCTAATTTATAAAAATTCTAATTTATTTACGTAATACTATAGAATTACTCTGATTAACGAAAAATAAAGTAGTTATAATCTGCTATAATAGAGAAATTAGTAAAAGAATAATTCTAAATCCTTTAAAAGATTAAGCTTTTAAAATAATAATTGGGGATTCAAAAATGAGAAATAAACTGATAAAGCTGTCAGTACCGACTTTTACAGTACTTGCAATTCTGACAGCATGTATCCCGGATACCCCTGTGAATTTAAAAATTCCTGAAAAGCAAGCCACAAGCAGTGTTTTAAGTAAAACTGCAATAACAGGTAAAACAGAGTTTCCAGAAGTTATAACTCCGGTTAATACTTCATCCGGTTACAAAAGAGATAAAAACGGGGTGGCATATTTTGCGGGAAACTCTTCACAGTCCTCTCATACATCCCCCTGGCCCCTTTCAAAGGGGGAGAAAAGTGGGAGAGACTCATCGCTCACTTCTCCATCACAGGCCAGTTCAATACATGCTGGTTCGGCTCATCATCAAACCTTCGGAACGAAGGCAACACTTTCCGATATTGCTCCCAAAGCAACCGTTTCTATAATTTATCCTCCTGATGCAGGAGATGATGCTAATAAGGTTGTTGCCACAGGTCTGACAGATGATTCAGGTATTTTTACGATCAATCCTGATAATAGTTTTTCCCCTGCCAATGGAAGTATTTTTGTTCTTGAAGCGGTAAAGAGGATTGGCGCAGCCGGAAACTCTGTAATGACAATCAGGACTTATATCAAACGTAATGGTTCCGGGTGGGATAGCATGACGACTCCGGGTGTATATATCAACACAAAAACTACTGCATTGTCAGTAATAGACATCTATGACAATAGTATAATCCCGGATCAGACTATTAATAAAATAGCAATCAGCGGAACTGCCCCTAATCTGGTTAGTACCCCTTCTGCTGTTGGTTCGGTAACGGTTTCAACTATCAATAGTGTGGCAGATATAGTGACTACTTTATTAACCGAAAATGTTGATCCTGTCCAAAACATCGGATTTCTTAACAATAAGTATTTTATAAAAAAAGAACCTAATCATTCTGTAGCTGGTGTAATCGCTACCCATAGCTGCCCAGGCTGTGACCTGAAATATGAAAACCTGAGCAATAAAAATTTCTCATCCGGTGATTTATCAAATGCAAATTTTACAGGAGCTAATCTTACTGGTGCGAATTTGTTTAATGCTACTCTTACCGGAGCAACGTTTACTGGTGCTGACTTATCAGGAACACAATGGTTTGATGGCTTTTTCTGTAATATTGGTTCTATTGGTACCTGTAGTCCGCATTTGGGTGAATACAGAGCAAATACCGTAACTTTTGGCCAGCAGTCTGCCCCATCGGTGGCAATGGATAAAGATGGAAACTTTATTGTTGTCTGGGCAACTAACTCCGATGAAATTTATGCTTTTGAAGTAGGAGGGAAAAAATTCAGCTCTGCCGGTATTCCTTTAAACCCTGTTGATATACCGATTAATACCTATACCAGCAATGCCCAGGTTGCACCGAAAATAGCGATGGATAGTGATGGTAGCTTTGTAGTTGTCTGGCAGAGCTTTAACCAGGAAGGTGAGTTCTCAGACTGGGGAATATTTGGTCAAAGATACAGCTCAGTTGGTGATCAGGTTGGCACTGAATTCCAGATAAACACTTATACGACAGCAAATCAGACTAATCCTGCAATTGCCATGGATAATAATGGTGATTTTGTAGTTGCCTGGCAGAGTGGTTCATATGGGGCGTTAGGAAACCAGGATGGGGCAGGGTATGGAATATTTGCCCAAAAATATAATAAAAATGGGGCACGTGTTGGTTTTGAGTTTCAGGTTAATTCATATACATCAGGATATCAGCAGTTTCCCTCAATAGCAATTGATGCTGACGGTGACTTTATTATCGCCTGGGATGGAAGTGGGCCGGGAGATGTGCAGGGGATTTTTGCCAAAATATTTTATGCGGAAGGATTGAGTCAGGAAAATGAATTTAAGGTAAATACTGTTGACGCATCTCAGGAAACAAACCCTTCGGTGGCAATGGATGACTATGGTGATTTTGTTGTCACCTGGACAAGTGCCAGTCATCATGGTCTGGATGATCAGTATTACGGCATATTTGGTCAGAGATTCAGTGCCAGCCTGGTTGCTCAGGGTAGCGAGTTTCAGGTTAACTCTTATACAACAAATTCTCAGCAGTATTCTTCAGTTTCTATGGATAATGAGGGGAATTTTGTAGTTGTCTGGCAAAGCCTGAATGAGGAAGTTCTGGATGCAGAAAGTATTACTCTGGGTTTTCAGCCTCTTAATGGCATTTTTGGCCAAAGGTTTAGTGCTGATGGCAGCGACATTGGCGGTGAATTCCAGGTAAATGGTGTTGCCAGGGATCAGCAAACTTCTGCAAATGTGAAAATGGACAAAACCGGTAATTTTATTGTTACCTGGCAAAGTTATGGACAAGATGGCAGTTTTTATGGGATTTCAGTTAAGAGATACAATTCTTCGGGACAAAGCCAGTAATTTTTAAGTTATCAGGTTTAAGTGATATTTGGTAAAAATTAGGTATAAAAAATGATATGTAAATCAATAAAATTATCAGGTGCGACATTGGCAGTACTTGCTCTTTTGGTCGCCTGTGTTCCTAATAATCCCATAAATACATTACCAAACCAAGGTTATAATCAATCTGTTATCAACAATAAATATACTGTAAGAGGTAAAGTTGAGTTTCCAAACTCTCCCCAGCCCTCTCAGACATCCCCCTGGCCCCCTTCAAAGGTGGAGAATATGAATATATCTTCAAGCCCACTCTTTCGTTCGTTGAGCGAAGTTGGAGCAGAGAGGGGTGGAGCAAGGGGCTTAAGTCCCTTGTTAAAGGGTGAGTTTAAAACCAAAGCTCTGTTCAGTGATGTCGCTCCACAGGCAACGGTTTCCATAATTTACCCTTCTACTGCCGGGGGAAATGCAAATGTTACTGTAGCAACCGGGCTTACAGATTTGAATGGTAATTTTTCAATAAGTACTGATGCGGGATTTACTCCGGCTTTTGGTGATATTTTTGTTCTTGAGGCAGTAAAAAGAATTGGTTCTGCCGGAAATGCAGTAATGGCATTAAGAACTTATATAAAATGGACAGATTCAGGCTGGGATAGTATGACTTCACCACAGAGTATGGGTGTATTTATTAATACTAAAACCACAGCTTTGGCTATTATTGATAGCTATTTTGCGGGCATAAACCCTGATGATACAATCGGAAAAATTAATATAGCAGTGAATCCAAGTCAGCCCCTTGATGCCGGATCTGTTTCTGCCTCAGCTATTACTTATGTTGCTGCTTTGGTAACAACCTTACTGACAGAAAATGTTGATCCGGTAAAAAATATTGGTTTTAGTGGGAATAAATTTTTTATCAGCAGAGAAGTAAATCATTCTGTGGCAGGTTTGCTGGCATCAAAAAACTGCCCAAACTGTGATTTAACCCGTGAAGATTTAATCAGTAAAGATTTTTCTACAGGGGATCTTTCCAATTCAACTCTTTCATATGCTAATTTAACCAGTACTGTTTTAAGTAATGCCGATCTGACAGGAGCAAATTTATCAAATGCTGATTTGACAGGAGCAAATTTATCAAATGCTGATCTGACAAATGTTGATTTATCAAATGCAAAATTAAATAATGCAAATCTGACAGGGGCAACAATCACAGTTGGTACGACTGCCATAGGAGCAGACTTTTCAGGTGCTACCTGGATCAATGGTGTAACCTGTGTACCAGGATCGATTGGTGTTTGCCGGGAAGAAATAGGTGAGTTTGTTGGTAATACCTATACCACGAACGCACAGGTGACTCCTGCAATAGCAATGGATAGTCAGGGTAATTATGTTATTGCCTGGGTAAGTCGTTATCAGAGTGTGAGTACTTATAGTGTATTTGCTCAGAGGTATAACAGCACAGGTGAGCAACTTATTCCAGCTGGATGTGGTACTACTATTCCCCAATGTGATCCCACTACCGGTGAATTTAGGGTAAATACCTATGTCCATACCAGTTCAACCCAGCTTTTTCCTGCTGTCGCTATGGATAGTGACGGAGATTTTGTAATTGCCTGGCAGGGCACAAATAATAATGAAACAGTTTCTCCTCTAACCAGTTATAATGTTTTTGCCCAAAGGTATAATTCTTCGGGTGAACCTCAGGGTGCCCAGTTTAAAGTAAATACTGTTAATACCTGGAGCCAGAATAAACCAGCAATAGCAATGGATAGTGATGGAGATTTTGTTATAACATGGCAGACCAATGATTTAGACGGTTCCTCATATTATGATATTAAAGCCCAAAGGTATAATGCCGGGGGAACACCTCTTAGCGCAGAATTCAAGGTTAATACCTATAGCACTAATTCACAGCAGGGGCCTTCAATAGCTATGAGTAAAGGTGGTGATTTTGTAATTGTCTGGGCCAGTAATTCACAACCCGGTGAGGCAGATCCTGATGGTAC
>CAYRDV010000452.1:0-4730 GCA_964422885.1 uncultured Candidatus Sericytochromatia bacterium | reverse complement strand
AATATTAGCGAAAAAACAAGAAAAAATTAAATCTGCTTACCAAGCAGAAGAATTTAAATGTCAAACCTCATGGCGTTTAATTGTTGGAATGGGAACAGAATCTGTTTATGAAAATTCAATGACTTTACACCATACCTATGGTATTCCATATATTCCAGCTTCTGCAATAAAAGGAACTGTAAGAAATTATACTATCTCTGAATATTTTCAAAGTAGTAGTCCAAAAATTAAAAATGAGGAATTAGCCTTAAAAGATCCTTTGTTTAGAGCTATTTTTGGAGATGAAGAAAATAGAGGCAATATAATATTTTTTGATACTTACCCATCTAAGAAACCTATGATTGAATTAGATATTATGAATAACCATAATCAAAAATATTATCAGGGAGATCAACTTCCTTCAGATTCAGTTAATCCTGTTCCATTGTTTTTTATTTCAATAACAGAAGCTAATTTTAATTTCCTTTTAGCCAGAGCAAAAAACGAAGAAATTAATTTTATAAATGAAAAATCAACTTTAGCAAAGAATTTTCCCAATACAAGTATTTTTGATATAGCATATGAACTTATGAAAAAAGCTCTTACCGAATCCGGAGTAGGGGCTAAAACATCATCTGGTTATGGATATTTCACTGAATGGTAGAAACTGGCTTTATAACGTAATCCTTTATATTCTTCTCACTTATACTAAAACCAACTCCAATTAAAATTATTTCTTTACCAGACAATAAGTATTTTTCATAATATTTCTTCTCTTCAATCTGTTTCATTGCTTTTTCAGCAGTACCAAGCTTAAACTCAAAAACATAAATATTTTTATCTGTTTCAACAATTGCATCAATTCTTCCTTTATTAGTGTGAACTTCTGTTGAAACCCGAACCCCGATTAAAATCAAAATGAGATAAATTACAGTATGATAATATGATTCCTTATCTTTAATAAAAATATCTGAAGGTATTCCTGCAAATAATGATTTTATCAAATTAAAAAATTCCTCTAAATCATTTTTCTTAAGACCTCTTGCCAATTTATTAATAATTATCCCAGTATTTTCAAATACTTGGGTAAAATCTGCCAATAAATGCTTTAATAATGATTCTTTTACTTCTAAATTGGGATAAGAAAGTAGATATTCTCTGAAATCTACTTCTATTTCGTTAATTTTTTTTATTGTCAGATATCCTGTCTGAAATAGAAGCGATTGCACATGAATATTGTCTATATCATAAGATTCAAATATGCTTTCTTCAGCCTGGTAATTTTCAAGTTCTTTAATATTAGTATTATGTTCTTTTATTAATTTAATCAAAAAAGTTGGTGTTCCTGAAGCAAACCAGTAATTACTTATCTTTTTTTCAGTAAAAAGTAATAGGATAGAATAAGGATTATAGACAAAATTCTTTCCATCCCAGGAATAACCGTTATACCATTTCTTAATTAAATTTGTTAATTCTTCTTTGCTAATATTCAAATGGTTTGCTAATTCTTCAATATACATATCAAAGTATGTAAATAATTCATTTTCTGTATAACCCAGAAGAGTAGAAAACTTATCAGAGAGAGTAATATCTCTAAGGTTATTTAAGCCTGAAAAAACTGAAACTCTGGAAAATTTTGAAACGCCTGTTAGGAAAACAAATCTTATATATTGCTCAGATGCTTTTAAAACCTCATAAAAACCTTTTAAGATATTTCTGTTTTCAAAGGCAATATCTTTTTTTTCAATAAAATCAATTATTGGTTTATCATATTCGTCTATTAGAATGACTACTTTTACTTTCTCTCCTAAGAGCTGAATTAATTTTTTAAACTTATCTTTGTAATCTAATTCTTTTTTTGTTTCTAAATTGTATGAAAGATAAAGTTCATCTAAATTATGATTAAAGCTTTTTAAAAATATTTCAGGGCTTCTTAGATCCATTCCTGAAAAATCAATGTGAATTACAGGATATTTTTGCCATTCAATTTTGTCATATATCCACAAACCTTTAAAAAGTTCCTGATTACCTAAAAAAATCTCTTTTAAGGTTGTAACAAGTAAAGATTTTCCAAACCTTCTTGGTCTTGATAAAAAAAAGTATTTATCCTCTGTCTTGAAGAATTCATAAATATCTTTAGTTTTATCTACATAGAGTTTATTTTCTTCTATTACATTTTTAAATGTTTGTATCCCAAGTGGTAAATTTTTCATAATCTTAATGCGAAAAAATAATTCAGCCAAATATATTTTACTGTATATTATTTGTTAATTGGCTAAAACCTGATTTACTATCTCTATAATTTTCTGAGGTTCCAGATTGCTCCTCGAACCATTAAGGTTTCTGGGAGAACCTCCAATAGTAGAACCACCACCCCAACCTGGTTCAATTTCATTTAATTTTGAAAGTATGTCTTTAACAGGGAAATCTATAAATTCAGATTTTTTTGCTATTGAATAAGAATAAGAACCATCAGGCATTTTATCCCATACTATAATCTTTTTGTAACCCTTTGTATAAAGTTGGTTGAATATATTGTAAGTTGAAGTTTTAATCATAATCCAATCAGAATTGGTTTCAGGAATAAGTTCATAAACAGGAGAAATTTCCTGCTGTTCCTGATAATCTTTAAATTTACCTTCAACCATTTGTTCAAACTTATTTATACAATGGGAAAGTAATTCTTCAAGATCTGCTTCTCCATACTTTTTTTCTTTCTTTAGCTGAAAAACCTTATCAACAACATTATTCATAAAAATCTTATAATCTGTTTCAGCTTTTTCCTGAAGTGGATATGAAGCTCCATGAGAATCAATAATACCAATAGTCCTTACTATGTCCTGCACATAATTGTTTTTTGCCAATTCAGGCTTTAAAAGAATAGCTGCTGCCAGAACGGTATCACCGTCAACATCATTTATATAAATAGTGTAACCATCAGGGTTAAAATCAAGTAGTATTGCATCAAGAACCTGGACACAGGTTGCACTTGAAACATGCCTGATACAATTACCATGATGATCAAATGAGTATTTCTTATTAAGATTATCAATTACAGGCCCCATAACAGAGCCATCAATAGCAATTGATTTTTCCGGTAATTCATCAATGTTCCAGATTTTACCTCTTTCCATAATAATTTTTACTGAATTGTCAGTAGGATTATTCATAAAACCATTTCCTTTTTATTTAAAAAATTAATCAAATGAATTAAGGATATTTAACAGTTTATCCCCGGTTTTTTCTGAAAAATCTTCTAATCCGAAGTTAGCATCTTCAATTACAAAATCTTCTCCCAGGATCTTTTTTAATGGTTCATGATTAGCTATTAAATGTTTAACAGCAGCTTCATGTTTAAGCTTCATTTTATTATAAATTTGTTGAGCTGCATTGAGGTTATAAAAATCATCTGTAAATTTTAGTACAGTATTGTACAAAATGAGTTGATAAGTATATACATTTTCCAAGTTACCAAAACTTTTTAGAGATTTATAAAAGTGATCTTTTGCTTTGTCTAAATAAGCCTGTTGTTTTTTTATCAGATATTGTTTGGAAAAATACTTACCTGTATTAAACCGAATATATGCAAGATTTATATTATGTTTATCTTTATAAACTTCAAGAAGGTTTTCAATTGGCTTAAGAAATTTATCATTAAAATAATTATCAATTATTTCAGTAAGAAAAAAGCTTAAATTTACATAATAAAATAAATAATTAGCATCATTTATTTTAGAGTCTTTAGATTCCTCATTTTTATAATCATTAATTAATTTACTAATTTTTTCTAATGTTTCTTTTAGGATACTATCATTTGGAGCTTTTTTATATTTAAAATAGTTGAGATAGATAAGATCAGACATATTTCTTTTATGTTCATTCGCTTTGTCTTTGTCAGTTTCTGTATGCTTATATTTATCCAAAAATAATTTCTCTATTTCAGGAGTAAAAATATCCCTGGAAATCATATTTCTTGCTAAAGTACCACCTATACGAAATTTTTCATCTTCCTCGCTACAAATCTCGATAGACTTTCTCAGTAGTTTCTCAGAAATATTATATTCTCTAAGGGAGTCAAGTGCTCCACCTAAAGTATTCAAGGCTTGGTAATTAATATTATCTGGTGATACTAACAGGGATTCAATAGATTTTTCTAT
This sequence comes from uncultured Candidatus Sericytochromatia bacterium, assembly GCA_964422885.1. Taxonomy (GTDB): domain Bacteria; phylum Cyanobacteriota; class Sericytochromatia; order UBA7694; family JACMQJ01; genus CAYRDV01. The sequence continues at coordinate 594 of CAYRDV010000452.1, read as the reverse complement.
AGCTCTAACAAAATCACCTTTTTTAGAGAAGTATTTTGCTCTGTATAATTCCAAATCTCTTTTATCATCCAGATTATCTAACTTATTATCTTTAGTTTTATCAATAACAACATCCATAGTTTTAATCATCTTTTCGCTGCTTAGATGCTTAAGAAGGCTTATTATAAGACGATTATTTTCTGATATGATTGTATTTGTTGTTTTACTTACAAAATCAGACAAAAATAACATTACTTTTCTCCATTCATAAGCTTCAAAATTATTGTTTATATCCATAACACTTTTTAAGGTTTCTTTATCGGAGGACAGGATATATGAAGCAACAAAAAAATCTCTGAATAATTCTGATTTAAATTCTATTTTCTGATAAAGCTCATCAATTGTTATTATTTCAGGTATCTTATTTATTAGTTCTTCTTCCCATCCTTTAAGTACGCCCTTTCCAATAAGGGTATTAAGTGTACTTGCATGACCTGTAAATATATTAATAGAAATTTCTCCAAGTAAGTTTTGAAATTGTGTTAATGCTGAAATATTATTATTTTCTTTTTTAAAACTCTCAAAAGCCTTTTTCATATATGTTTCTCTAAGATA
>CAYRDV010000451.1:0-4751 GCA_964422885.1 uncultured Candidatus Sericytochromatia bacterium | reverse complement strand
TACTAAAAATGAAGCTAATTTTTTCCTAATTCTTTTTTCATTCTTTATTACTGTAACCGTTTACTTTAAATTGAAAATTTATAGTAACTGAGTTACAATATTAATATGGTACAAAAGAAGCAATCATCACGGTCGGTAAAAGATCCTGATTTGTTGAAGAAAGTAAGAAATGCAATATAATCAGGTAATTACTTTGAATCAAAACATGATTTGGAAAGAGCTGCGGAACGTAACATTATTGCACCGGAATACGAATATGTTTTAAAAACAGGTAGCCAGGAAAGCAGAAAAGATGATTTTGACAAAATGCTTAATTCATGGAATTATGCCATCAGGGGTAAAACAATAAATGGCCGGGAGCTTCAGGTAATTGTTTCTTTTGATGAAAATGATCTGTTAATAATTACAGTAATAGATTTGGAGGGTGAATGAAAAAAGAAAAAATTGTAACTGAGTATATTGAAAACCGCTTTGGTTTTCCTGTAATTCTTTATAATGTTCCAATGGTTGAGGTCAGGGGGGAATGGCTACCAAAGATAAACTATGCCAGGTTGGCTGATGCAGTCCTGAAATCATTGGCGAATAAACCCTCTTTCCTTACCGGTAATGAAATAAGGTTCATTAGGAATAAATTTGAAATGACCTTGGAAGAATTTGGTAAACGGTTTTATGTCTCACACCAGGCAGTTATGAAATGGGAAGATTCAAAGGGCCAGCCTACTAAAATGTCCTGGGCAACTGAAAAGGATATGCGGCTTTTCATTTATAAAAAACTTTATGATAGGGGTTTATTGGAAATTTACAGTAAACTCGAACAAAGGCCTGAATCCTCAGTTAAACAAAATACTGGAATAGATATAAAAAACCTGGATTCGGTTTTAGTTTAATCCTCGTTTCCTAAAATTTATTCCCCATAAAACTCGTGATTTGAAAAAACTAAAATTTTAAAATATTTAAAAATGGTATATTTTAGTCTTTTTTTATAGTATTTATAATGAATTTATATTTTTTAAATACTTAATATTTTATATTATAATTATATAATATGCCAAAAATTGTATTTATTTAGCTTATTAAGCTTTAAATTACTTAAAATAGCCTTTGACATAAATTTGATATTCAGGTAGTATAATAAACATATAACCATATATAAGGTTATGTAAAAAGATTATTATTTCAGGTTTAGGAAAATGAAAAGACAAGATGACAATGTAAGAGCAAAAGCTAATATGGTAACTGCTACCAGCAGTATCCTATTAAGTTCTTATTTGTCATGCTCATTATCCCTGAGTTATAGCTCGTATCGACTCTGTAGTTGCTAAGCTGTAACCCTAAAGCGGGTACTGGGTTAACTGTTTTTTTGTTGGACTGGCAGAAATTTTAAACTTTAATTTCAATTAAATCTCCCAAATCCCAAAAAGCATAACTCCTTTGATTCTGATGTTTCTTTAGTTAATTGTGTATTGCAACTGTAATATCGTACTGAACTCTTATACCTCTTAATTATTTGCTGTAATAGGCAAATAATTGAAGTTCAGCTTCCAGAGCTAGATTACTGGTAAAAGGTAATTTGTTCCTGGTTAAAGTTTCAGGAAGAGTATTATCACAGCCTGGATGTAAACCGGTGTTACCTGCAATTAAATTCCTTCTAATTAGAAACAACAGAATTTAAGAGAAAATATTAGCTATCAAAAAATAGTTAACTTGTTATCTGCATTTTTTAAATTTAAAAATTAAAGAAAATTAGAGTATTTTAAAGTAATTTAAAAAGGCTTGTTTTAGCCTTGCGAATTTTTTAAATGATTAATTTGTCGAAGTGATGGAATTGGTATACAGAGGAGTCTCAAAAATTCCAGCAGAAATGCATGTCGGTTCGAATCCGACCTTCGGCACCATTTACCGGAATAGTCCAATTGGTAGAGGCACTGGCTTTAAACCCCAGCAAGTAAGGGTTCGAATCCCTTTTCCGGTATGTAAAGTATGCACTAGTAGCCAAATGGTAAGGCGGCGGTCTGCAAAACCGTTAACTGTGAGTTCGAGTCTCATCTGGTGCTCTTTACCGGAGTGGATGGAATGGTAGACACAGCAGTCTCAGAAACTGCAGCTCGTAAAAAAAGCGTGCCGGTTCGAGAGCCCGGCCTCCGGTACCATGCCGAGGTAGCCAAATTGGCAGAGGCGACAGTCTTAGAAACTGTAATTTGTGGGTTCGAGTCCCACCTTCGGCACTATGTATGTGAAAAGTGATAAGTTAAATGTGAAAGGAAAGAAAAAAGGAGGTGATGAAAATTGGAGGTTGATTATTTCTGTACTCAGAAACAGGGGCCCCAATGTGTGGGGAGTTATTGGTATAAAAAATATTTTCCTGGGAGTGTAATCCGTAACTGGTAGCGGAGCTGTCTGTAAAACAGTCGCCTTAACCGGCTCTGTAGGTTCAAGTCCTACCTCTCCCACTTTAAAAAATCTGGAGCATTTAGCCTAATGGTAAGGTGTCCGGTTGGAAGCCGGTTGGTCGGATTAACTGACCTGTAGGTTCAAGCCCTATTTTTGGTACTCCAAAAACAGGGGCCCCGGTACTCCGGGGAGTTACATGCTCCGTAGTATTTATATTTTTGTGGAGTATTTACCCTAACGGTAAGGGACCCGTTTTGAAAACGGTCTGGCTGATTTATGAAATCAGTTTACAGGTTCGATTCCTGTATACTCCGCTTTAAAAGTTTTTTAATTGGGCAGCGACAGTGACAGATAAGGTTAATTCATGCAAAAACAGACAAACGAAAATTCTTGCAGGTTCGGGTCCTGCCCCAGGCTTAAAAAATCAGGGTTATGGAATTGGTAATCGCATCTGGAAGAAAACACCTTTTCTAATTTTCTTCGCTGTTTAATCAACAGAATTCCTCGGACTTCTAGTCCGGGGAAAATTTATTTAAAAAAATTTGTTTTAGATAAAAAAATTTTATTGCACAGTAGTTATAGAGAATAAATTTTATGTAATTTGATTATTACTGAAATGGGCTGGGATTTTTCTATTTTTTGTATTGATCTACAAAATTAAATATTAAAGTAATTACATGTAAAATAAAGAATAAAGATAAAAATTAATGAATAATTAATATATTTATTTAATATAAGATGTAAGAGTATGCTTAACTGCAATATATCAACCTTGAATAAATTTGACATAAGGTTTAAGATGGCATTAATCAACATTTTAGTTAATAAAAGGTTTAAGAAAAATGCAAGGACATATTATGAATAACAAGGGCACAGTCGGTAGACTGAGTTCACGGTTGTTTAATAATATAGCCGTGGACTCAAAACATGATCGTTTTGAGATATAGAGCATAATTCTTTATCCTGTAACTAAACTCTTAAAAGTTCAAAAGACAAGCTCAAACTCGAACTAAGACCCAAGTATAACTTTTATACAGGGATTTAGGTTTCAGTATAGGATAAAAGAATAACTCTCTATAACCCCGGAAGTATTATTAAAGCTTATTCAAAGCTAATAATCAGTATATTAACCAGCTTATGAATATTTCTCCAAAAGGAAATATTTAAGGCTCAGGTGACAAAGACGATAATTTGTCCCTGTTCCTTATATATCCATACTTTTAAAGATAAATATTCAACAAGTCAGGTCTAATTTGTCATACTGGTAATTACTTTGTTTCAGCCTGGTATTTTAAATTAATCTATTTGCAAATTATGCATATTGGATTTAATTTGTAATGCTGAAATTTTTAAGGAGATATTATCCAGCGGCAAGGATATCTGTCTGTCTAACAGAAAACAGGGGTTCGATTCCCCTTGTCTCCGCTTAAAAGGTGAAAAGGTAAATTGCCTTTTCATTGATAAACTCCCCGGAGTACCGGGGCCCCTGATTCGGGGTACCGAATTAAAAGTAGGATAGGAGGGGACCGAGGGAATGGTTAAAAGCCATTCTACCGCCTTCAATAAAAGAAAGGAAGTGGTTAAAATGACAATTTTTATTAAAGTTAAAAAGACTGCATACGGGCTTGGTAGAGAAAAGGTCGATCTTAACTGGATTGGCAGTACTTCATTTTATACCAAAGATCCGGTAAAGGATATCAGGTTAGCTGCTTCTAGTTGTTTTTCCATAGAGGATGCCAGTCTTAGCCAGAGTATGAAAAGGAAGGGCCAGAATGGAATATGTTACCCCGAAGGGTACGGTAGCAATATGGAAGAACAGTTTGATAAGGAAATATATTTTTAAAAGAATTTAATGTGGCAGTGATGGAAGAGTTACTTCTTATTTAATCAATGTGTCAAAGGTTCGAATCCTTTCCTTCCGGAGACGGAACGGTAGCTCAGCTGGTAGAGCAATTGAAAGAAAAAACACTCTTTTACTTTTTCTCCACATTAAAAGTTTGAATATAGCAGTGATAAAAGAGTTACTTCGCCTGTTAAGCGAGAGGCCGCGGGTTCGAGTCCCGTCTCTCCCGTCCTGGTCCGGCATAGGAAATTTTTGATAGGTGGCTAAGTGGTAAAGTGACCGGCTGTTAACCGGAAGAGCGTGGGTTTCCCTGAAGGGATTTCCTTTGGGTCACGGCTCATACCCTGTTAGCTTATACCGGCGTAGTGTAGTGGTAAAACCTCAGGCTCATACCCTGATGATTGGCAGTTCGATTCTGCCCGCCGGAATTAACCAGAAATGGTTTAGTAATGCGGTTGTAGCTTAATCAACAGAATTCCTCGGACTTCTAGTCCGGGGTGCGGGGTTTTTAAGGGGG
>CAYRDV010000450.1:0-4760 GCA_964422885.1 uncultured Candidatus Sericytochromatia bacterium | reverse complement strand
GGGTCGCCCTAACAGATATTGTTTTGTGATAAGTTATCTTTTAGAAATTACTTAGTATATAAAACTCTAAACCCTATTTTTTAATCAGTATAAACTTTTAAACGCTATACATAATATAAACTTATTTTAGACTTTTTTTTGCTTTTTATAAAAATACCAACAACATATAAACCTTTACTATTTTTTAGTTATAACTTAATTTATAGTTTACTTAATAATGGAAAGTTCTTAACTTACGGCAACTATAATAAAAACATAGAGAGTGTTAATTTATTAATATATTGTTTACCAAAAAATATATTAAGGTTAAAAGAACAAGGTTAGAGTAAAATGCTTAAAGAAAAGAAATTTGTAATAAAAAAAGAGTATTATGAAATACTCGAAATTTCTGCTCACTCAACCACAATTGAAATCCAACGCTCATTTGAAAGATTATGTGATGAGTATGTTAATATAAATTCAACCGAGCCAGAAACAAGAAAAAATTCAGCAGAAATTCTTTTTGCTTTAACTAAAGCTTATGAAGTTTTAACAGACCCATTTCAGAGATTAGCTTATGATGAAAGAATGTTTCCTAAAAAGCCACCTTTTAATAATGAAGTTGAAACAATTTTCAAAGAAGGTACCAGGGCATTCAGAAATAATGATCCTGATGGTGCAATCAGATTTTTTAAAGAAGCTGTTTATCTTTTTCCTCACAGAACTATATACAGAGTACATCTTGCTATTGCCTACAATGAAAAAGGCTGGAAAGAAAGTGCTGAAAAAGAATTAAGAATGGCTTTAAAATTAGACCCAAATAATGAATTTGCAAAAGAAGTTGTTGCCAGCCTTTTGTTTAAACTTTCTGACAAAAAAAATGCCGGGCTATTTAGTAATAAAGTTAATCGCCAGTTGGCTGCAATTGCAGCTGTTTTAATTCTGGTTTGCGGTGCTCTTGTTCTAAGTGTACCAAAACTTGTGGGTTCTCTTACTTCTAATAATGGAGGAGATCAACTAACTTTAGAAGCTGAAGCAATGAAGTTAATTAATGCCCAACAACCTACAGCATCTGTTTCAATGACACAGCCAGTAAATAGTAAACCACAACAAAATGTAGCAAAAGCGTCTGCCATAACAATTTCAAAATTAGATGACAACTTTGTCCCACAGGGCAGCGTATCTGATTATAGTGAACAAAAAGTTACCAAGAAAACTTATTATGAAGGACAATCAATGGTAGTTGTAGAATTAAAAAGTGGTGCTGTATTAACTTATAAAACTCAGGATTTGGTTGGCTGGAAGCATAATCCAAAAACCAATGAACCAGTTGTAATAACCAAAAGTGGTGAAATAATACCAGCTCCGACAAACTTATCAATCACACTTTCCAATGGAAAAACTGTTAGCCCTAATGAAGCTGGTTTTCCTGCTTCAGCATTTCCTGAATATGGTGTTTCTGAAAAGGAAGTTGCCAAAGCGGTTGAAAATACAAATGTACAAGCAACTACTAATTCAGCACCTATTGCTGCACCTGAAGTATCTGTTGCTGCACCTGCGGTTGCTCCACCAGCACAAAATGTTAAGCTTGCTCCCCCACCTTCTTTACCTGGTGGAAATAAGTAATATTAGAGTAATAAACTGAGGATCATAAAATGTATAATAAAAATAGAAAAAGAAATTTGATAGCCTTACTTTCAAGACAGAATGGTTTCATGATCACCGAAGTTCTCATTACTATGGTTGTTATTGTTATTACTCTGGTGGCAATTACCCCAATGTTTATAGCTGGTGTAAAAACCAGTAAAGTATCAAAAAACAGAATTGTTGAATCAAATATTGCTCAAAGAGAAATTGAGAAGTTTAATCAGGACAATTTTTTAAATGTTTATAACCGTATTGACAATTGGTATAAAACTAATGATTCATCAAATTACCCAACAACCAACTGGGATTATTTCTTAGATGGTAACTCATATATTTATAGTGAAGAAAGTTATACCGCATTTGTAGATGGAAACGGAAAAATAGTACTTCCACCATCATGTACCGGTTGCAGGGAAGTATGGGTTACAAAAATATATTCATGCAATCAGTGCGACATTGGCGGTACACCTGTAGATGATACACTTCAGTTATTAGTAAAAGTATCACTAACCGGAGCAATTACTGATGGTGCTCCAGTTGTACAGACTGCTGTATTAAGCCGGGATAGAATGTAGTTTTTCATAAGTTCTTAAACTATAATATCAAGTGAGTATTATTAATAAAGAAAAAATAAGTGAATAAAACTTCCCAAAAACAAAGAGGCTTTAGCATAGTTGAATTATTGATCGGGGTAAGTATTGGTATTATCGTACTTACAGGTCTTTTATCATTTTTTTTTCGTACATCAAAAATGATTAGTGGTGAACAAAACAGTGCAAAAAGAATAAGCCAGGTACAGTTTGTTTTAAACATGTTAGCGGAGGATATCAAAGAGTCCAACTCACAGGCCCCAAGTACCGGAAGTACAGTTACACCAGCAAATTGGGCTGCTTTACCTTATATGACATATTTCAGAATTTTTGATTACTCAGGTAATTTTCCTATCTTACAACCACCTGATACCACTTTTGCCAAAGAATTTCCCACTTACCCTGTTGCTTATGTATTTAATTCTCAGGCTGGTCAGGTTGGTTTACCTAATGGGTGGTTTCCTAAACCAACAGTAAATACAAGTGACCCTCAGTTTCCAGAATCGAATCAGCTTGCTTTTTATAAAGTTGTAGGAAACCAAATTTCCAGAGTTTTATATTATACAGAAGAAGACCCAAACCCTGATTATGCTCTTGTTAAATCCTGGACTAATACTTATGCCCGACCTGAAAGGTTAAGAAGGATACAGCAGACAGGTATTTTATCAACTTCGACTAATTTTATTGATACAACAATAACTACTTCAAGAAATGATATTCTTTTAAGTAATGTTAAAGCAATCCAGTTTACTTACCCAGTATTAACCCAGAGATTAAGTAACACACTTGATCCATTATATATAAGTGTTAATACTGCAACGGATCCAACTCCAGCAAAAATACCCTACCTACAAAGTGGCCTTATGAACACTTTCAGAAATATTATAGGAATAAAAATATTGATGGCTGGTCAGCCTATAGGAAATAATTTATCAACAGCATTTGAGTTAAATACAGAGGTAAATGTAAGAAATTGAGAAAACTAGTTAAGCAAAGAGGTTTTACTTTTACTCCGGCAATTATGATACTTGTCCTTTTAATAATGGCAGGTATAACTTTTCTGATGTATATTGGCTCTATAGGTAAAACAGGTAGAAAGCTGGAAAACTCAGTAGTAGCAAAGTATGCTGCTGAAACTGGTATTTATAATATGAAAGCAGAGCTAAGTAAGCTAAATGATTTAACAACAACCCCTGGTACACTTATAAGCAGGTGGTACAATGCAAGAAATAATGATGGTACTACCCCGGTTTTTACTTCTGCTTTTGGAATCAATGACCCTGCCAATACTTCTACATTAAGAACAGAAGCTAATACAGCCAGAATATCTGGTGATATTGACTTAAAAGAAAATATCAATGATTCAACTTCAAAAATAGTTGCCAGGTATAAAGTAACTATTGAAAACGGAGATATTGTTGCTGCTGGTAAGACCATTACTGGAGCAGCACAGGGATTTGACAAATTTGGGAATGCAATCTGGAGCAACCCTGCTGATACTGTAGCTAGAAATCTTTTTACTGTTGGAAGCAATAACTACTTTAGATACGGAATCAGGGTTGATGGTTATGCTGTAAATGGTGCAGGAAATAATGTATCGGGTCAATCTGTTTATGCAGTACTTGATGTACCTGCCACAGGTGGCACTATATTTCCCTCAACCTGGGCAGCAAATGCTCCTTCCAGTTTTTTGCTGGCAACAAGTGGGCTTGATGATCTTGGAGCTACAGTTCCATTAAATATTTTTAGTAATCAATTTATTACCGGCCCAATTCACTCTAATACAAAAATTGATTTTTACTGGCGGGGTAACTTTGATATTTTTAATACTTCTTCAACAGAAAGAATTTATAATAGCGACATAAATAATCAGTTTACCATAAATACCTATCATCCAGTAGCAGGTTCATATGACATACCGATTGTAATTTCCAGATTCGTCCATGAAACAAGTCAACCAGCAGATGTAGTAACTGTATACGGACGAAACTTTAGTACAATAGCAAGTGAAAATGTTATAGATTTTGGAGGGTCAGGTTGGGTTGCTGCTTCTGCTGCTTTTGCCCCTCCTCCTGGTGGCAGAAATTTAGGACTGGCAACTAAATTAAGATTTACGGTCCCACCTGGTTATCCTATTGGTGCCCCTCCTTACTACTCTATCAGTTTAGGAATAAGTACTGCTGTTCCTTATACCAGAAGCCAATCACTTGGTCCGTTTGTAATTTATACTAGTGAAATGGAGATGAATGATCCTGGTGGGATTCCTAATGATGATGCCAGCCCCAAAATTCTTGGTATTATGCAGGTATCACAACCTGGAGGAATAGAAGAAGTTTATAAACAAACACATCGAACTGATACTACAACTAATGATTACAGATTTCTTGACCCCGATATCTATGGAGATTCTTATCCTCCCAGTGTAAGTTGGGATCCTGTAGGTTCAGAGCCATCAGTAGCTTCTTATTATATACAAACTTTACTTACAGATCAGAATTATCCTCATCGATTAATTAATGTTTATGGAAAGCTGACTTATTCTGG
>CAYRDV010000449.1:0-4781 GCA_964422885.1 uncultured Candidatus Sericytochromatia bacterium | reverse complement strand
TAACTAATAAAAGTATTTTAAGAGGGGTTATATATGGTAATAAGAGAAAAACTTCTGGACTCGAAGGGGTAAAAGTTATTATTGATGACAAATATGAGTCCATAACCGATATTGAAGGAGCATTTTCTTTTAGAACTGAACCCGGTAAACACAATATCCGGCTGGACTTCATGACTTTACCAAATGATTATGCCCTAGATGATAAATATGTAAAAGTTGTAGAAATTAATGAAGAAGATAAATTTATTGAGTTTATTTTTAAACCAGTAAGAATATTAAAAGGTTCTGTTTTTTATTCATTTAACAATTCTACGCAACCTGCCAAAAAACTTGAGTTAAAAATTAGATTTATTAATGATGATATTATTACTGAGACTACTGTAACTACTGATAGTGAAGGTAATTTCTTATTACGTGAACTAGAAGAAGGTGAAATTGAAATATATAATTCACTTATGAAAGAACCTGTAACAGTCAAGGTACCTGATAAACCAATTCAATTAAAAATAAAAATTCAACTTTCAAATACAAAAATATCATTAAAAAGATAATAATTAAGTTTTTTATTTATTAGGATTTTAATACGTTACTCCAGAGTACTGGAGCCTGATTCTGAGTACAGAATTAACAGGGGTCCCTTTAGGGGATTTATTTTTCAGCATATCCTTTTATTTTATTTTTGATAGCATCATATAATCCGCTTTTCTGAATAAGGTAATGTCCGGCAACAGCTCCGATTAGACCGGCACCGGCAGAAATAGCCATAAAAGGAGCAGCTCCAATGCTAAGCGATGATAAACCAAATGCTGTAAGGCCGCCGATTAAGCCACCACCAGCTGCGGAAAGTCCTGCTGAAACTGTATCTGCGGCAACGCTACCAAGAGCATCAGGTCCTGATTTTTTTCCTATTAATAATTGGACACCATTTGAAAGTAAAGAAACTGCCCCACCAATTGCGATACCATACTTAGCCCCATTTATTGTACCGCTGGCAACAGATCTTAAAGTTGGTCTTAAAAGTGGTTGGTCAGATAATTTCTTTACTGTTTCATTTCCGGTTGAAAACTCTTCCCTTGTAGTATCGGAAAAACTTACTTTAGGAAGATTGGCTTTTAAAGCTGAAACAGGTGATTCGTTTTGGATTATATTATTTTGCTGAACCGCTTTGACATTAATTACATTATTTGCCGGAACTTCTCCAGGAACAACACTATTTACAGCTTTATCAGTAACATTAAACTGAGCAAAATTTTTCATCATCTGGTTCTTTCCAGCTGTAAAATTCATATCCATTTCATTACCAAAACTGATTGTTGCTTTGGAAAAATTAGGCATATTTGCTGGATTAACAGACTGAGTAACAGTTACATCTTTAACCAGTCCTATTTTATTTAAAACACGGGAAATAACTCCCAGACCATTAAAGGATGTTAGACTACCTGCTATTCCTCCGGCAATCCCACCACCCAAACCACCAAGCATAGAGCTTACAGTTAAAGTATCAGCTGAATTTAAGGAAGAATTAGCCTGATAAGTTGAAGCAGTATTTGAAACACTACCAATACTAACAAGCTCTAATCCCGGATTAAAAATATTAGTTGAATTGATTGAAACCATAAATCCTTCTCATAATCAATTTTTATAAATTATTAATAGATAATAGGAGGGTTTAACTTACTTTAATAAGATTAAGGAATAGTTATATTTAGAGTAATTTTTATTTAACCTAAGTAATCATTCTTACTATTAAGTTTAATCTGTTTTTAATTTTTTCATTGATAAAATTAAAATGTTATTTCTTAAAAAAAGTAGAGCCATACATATGATTAAAAATCATTGCTTTTTAGCTAAATATCAAAAATGGGTAAAAAAAATTCCCCTAACTTTTTTATTTGCTATTCTTACTTTTAGTAGCCAAAATCAGGCCAGCTCAGAGGAAATTATGACAAACTCAAAGATCTTTAATATTCCGTATATAATGCCTAATTCCCTTGAAGGAGATAGGAAATTTCTTGAAGACAGCCTCAATAAAGCACAAAAAAGATTAAATGAATTTGCAGTTAAAAATGGCTGGAAGGAATTTATCACAGAAAGTTTTGTTGATGTTGCAGAGGTTTATACCAGTAAGGCCCAATTTGACCAAAGGATCATTTATTTATCTGATGCACCTGAAGATACAAAATTACCTGATACTTATAGTGCTGCCCTTGAAAAACGTATTTTAATCTCAGTTTCCCCTGAAATATATAAAAAAAATTTTCCTGAGGGAATAGAAAAAGACAGTTTTGAAAAGTTATTAACTCATGAATTAGCCCATAGACTCCATATCAGAATACTTGATGGTAATGAGGATAAAATGGGGCCTGTCTGGTTTTTTGAAGGGTTTGCAATTTTTGCTGCCAACCAGTTTGAAAAAGATCAATTGGCACTTACTGAACAGGAAATCTGGGATATTGTAAAAAGCGAAAAAAGAGGCAGTTATAGAAAATACGCCTCCATTATGAAGTTCTTTTTACAAAAGGTAAGCATTCAGGAAATGGTTCAACGAGCTGGTGATGAGGATTTTAATGAATGGCTAAGAAGTATTAAATAAAGCATTTATATTTTCATTTTTAACTTTTGTAAATAAAATCCCAGAACTCTTTAAATTTAATTCAATTACAATTATCTGAAAGATATACTTTAAAATAATTATCTTTATTTTGATTCCGGGTATTTTAATGAAAATGGTTTCTTTTAACAAACTAATATTAGCAACATTTTTTTTGTTAAATGTAGGTTGTTATGGATTAAAAAAACCTGTAAATGAAATAAAAACCCTTATTAGTTCTTCTACTAAAGATTTAACCATGATAAATTTGCCTGAAGAACTTACAGATAAACAAAAAGAAGTGGTTTTTAAATATGCTCCGGTTTTTTTTCAGGAAACAAATAAAAAAGCCAATCCTGAGCATTGGGACTTTATAACTTCATTTGATTTTGATGGTGATCTTCAGGGAAATAACAATGAAGAAAGTATCAAAGCAAATAAGCACCCTTTACCAGCTACTGTTTATTATTCACTGCTCGAAACGGAAACTCACTACTTTATTACCTATTCCAGTTTCCATCCTCTCGACTGGGATACTGCCCCTGCCTTTATTCCCTTCACCTGGCATGAGAATGATATGGAAAACATTCAGGTTGTAGTTCGTAAAGCTGATGGGAAATTATCTGAAAGAGTTATATTATTATCTGCACAGGCCCATCTTGATACTGAAATATCAACCATTTCTGACTCTGGGATTTCATCAAATAATATTAAAATTTCTACTCAAAATTTCCGGCCCCTTACAGAATCACTTGAGGATAATGGCACTCATTGTGGGCTTTTTGTTGAATCAGGCGGCCATGGAATATATAGTATGACCTCAAAGAAATCTAAATTTAGTAACTTACATCAACCCACTCTTCATGAAGGTTTTACTTTTATTCCCACCAAAAATGAAATACCGGACATTTATTCTGATAGTAACAAAATTTATCATTACCAGCTTAAATCAACATATAATTCTTTTTGGACCGATTATAAAAATAATATCCATATTGGAGATGGTAAATTAATGGATGGAAAATTCAGTTACAAAGATGAAATAGGAAATTACCCAAATTTACCAAGGCATTTTGACTCAGATAGATTGAGTGGTCCAGGCAAAAGAGATTCAGGTATTTTACCCTTTGCTTTCAGTTATAGTTTAAACTCAAACGATCTTGGTTCCATATTTTTTAATCCGGCTAAAAAATATAATGAAACCCTAAAAATTAAAGGTAAATGGTCAAAAAATTATACTTATAACCCGTATATGAACCCGACCTTCAATCCGGTAAGTTTAGTCAGGGATGGGAAGTAGAAATAATTTTAAAATGCTGGTAACTTATATATCAAAGTTTTTCACCCATAATAACTTATTAAATTTTTATGTTAAGTTATTCAAATTTTAACAATTGAAAAGTTTAAATATTTTTTCATTTAATTAATGTAATATATAATAGATTGTATAATTAACACAAATTTAAAATTAATGGTTAACAGAAACTGAAGGGAATGCAGTAGTGGTAATTTAAACCAATACCATCTTGGCTGTTTCAGAAAATAGTTTAATTTTAGTTGATCTAGGTCAAAATTACCAGGAAAAGAAAATGGAAAAGATTGATATATTTTTAGTTGATGATCATCATTTGGTCAGAAATGCTATTAAAAATATGCTCGATTCTCAAGATGACTTTAATGTTGTAGGTGAAGCAAGTAACGGTAAAGAAGCAATCGAAGGGCTAAAGGTAATTAAGCCCAATATTGTTTTAATGGATCTTAATATGCCTGAATTAAATGGTGTTGAAGCAACCAAAGTTATCAAAAAGGATAATCCTGAGATAGCAATTATTATGCTCACAGTTTCCGATACCGAAATTAGTCTGTCAGAAACCCTAAAAGCCGGGGCAACAGGTTATCTTCTAAAAGATGCAACACCTGACAAATTATTTAGCACAATTCGCCATGTAGCAAAAGGTGGAGCATTAGTCCAGGATGATCTGATGCTTAAATTACTTAATGAATTTAAAAAATTAAATGAGCAAAGCGAACACGCACCAAGTATTCTTACCGCCAGGGAAGTTGAAGTTCTAAAGCTTGTTGCTGAAGGGTTTAACAATAAATTAATCGGTGATACCCTTTTTATAAGCGAAAAAACAGTTAAAAATCACTTGCATAATGTTTATGAAAAGCTTGAAGTAAAAGACAGAGT
>CAYRDV010000448.1:0-4798 GCA_964422885.1 uncultured Candidatus Sericytochromatia bacterium | reverse complement strand
ATAAGTTTTAATTTTAAGTCATTTAACTTTTTTTAAATAACCCTGATGCAAATATCAGGGTTATTTTTATGCTAAAAACCCATCAAAAACACCTTAATCTGTTATGCTTATTTTTTAGAAAAAGTGTATCTGTTATGTATTTTTTTATCGGTTTAAAATAATAAATTAATGATATGGAGAAAAAAAAGTAAATAAATCGAGGAATGGTATGAGTTTTACTAACAAATTGTTTATTAGTTTTGCAGGAATATATCTGATCTGGGGGTCTACCTATCTGGTAGTAAAGTTTGCACTTGGAGGTTTCCCTCCATTGCTGATGGGTGCTATCAGGTTCTCGCTTGCTGGTCTGTTATTTATGCTATTTGCCTGGTTTAAGGGTGACGGATTACCAAAATTAAAAGATTGGAAAAATGGCCTTATTATTGGCTTTATAATGAACTTTTGTGGTCAGGCTCTCACTTTTATCGCTACAATGAAAGTCCCTACTGTAATAGTTGCCCTTATCTGTGCATCTATCCCTTTATGGGTAACATTTTTTGACCAGATTTTCTTTAGCCGTCAGAAACTTTCTCTTTTTAGATATAGTGGGTTATTAATTGGATTTATTGGTGTAATTACCCTTCTGGCACCAGGTAGTCATCAGGAATTCAATTATTTATATGCTCTGCCTGTGATATTTTCCTGTATATGTTGGTCATTTGGCTCAATATTACCCCAAAAGTTAAAAATGGGCCCTTCTACATTTATAAATCTGGGAACACAACTATTTTCAGGAAGCTTGTTCTTTCTAATCAGCAGTTACTTATTTGGTGAATTTAATTCTTTTCAGATAGAAAAGATTTCTCTTAAATCAATGATATCAATGTTTTATTTAATAATTTTTGGGTCTGTAATTGTTTATTCATGTTATAACTGGCTAATTAATAACTATGATATTGCAAAAGTTTCTACCTACGGTTTTGTTAACCCTTTATTAGCTGTTTTGATTGGCACTTTATTTGGCAATGAACCCATTTCCTTAAAAATAATAATTTCGGCCTCTATTATTTTACTTGGTGTAATAATAATTATCTTTAGTAAATCCGGAATAAAAGTAAAGGTTAATCTTAATAACCCTCCTTTAAAAGGGCAATACAATTAATTCAATAGGATAAAAGTAATCGGATACTACTGAGCAACAGAGGTAGTAATAAAAAGGATAAAAAGGTTGAAATAACAATCGCTTGAGCAATGATTTCTTGCCCTGTCTTATATTGATAAGTCAGTGAAAAAGTTGTAATTGCCACTGGCATTGAAGCCATGATGATCATTACATTTACTTCGGAGTTTGTTAATAACCATGCTCTGTTACCAAGTATCCCAATAATTGTAAAAATTACAGGCAATAAAACCATTTTAAAAACTACTGTAATAAAAGTTGCTGATTTTGGTATAACCATGTATTTTCGGTTTGCATAAAGGTATAACCCAAGCATATAAAGTGATATTGGCCCTGCACAGGCTGCTATTGGATTCAGAGGAACTGAAATATAATAAATAAAATCTTCGGGAAAAAATCTGAAAAGTATTCCCAATATAGGCGCCCAGATTAAAGGTTGCTTTATGAAAGCAGAAAAAAGATTTTTATATGATGTTTCATTTGGGCTCCATTTAATCATTAAAAACTGACCAAGTGAAAGAGCTATTACAAGATGTATAGCGGCACTTAATGATACTATCCCCAAATCTTTATTATCAAAAATCTGTGAACAGATTGGTATTCCCAGGTAAGCAATATTTCCAAAAACAGTACCAATAGTCATGGCTCCTAATACATTTTTAAACTTTTGACCAGTGGAGAATACAAATAATCGGAGCAGTATTATAGCTAAACCAATGCTTATAAAATGTGCCAGATAAAATGAAATACCTGAAGGTAAAACATACTGCTTCTGTACAAGTGATTGAAACATTAAAACCGGAAAGCCTATGTACAACGAAAAACGGTTAAATGCATCAATTGCATTATCCGGGTTATTATAAAGCCTAAACTGGCCTGAGAAATAGCCAATTATTACAATTAAAGTTAATTGAAGATAAGAGTCAAAGGGCATTATTAAAACATAGGATGCCAGAGTGGTAGCACAATCGGTTCCTGTTTTAGTATTTCCAGCTTTTCAGCATCCAGATATTTTTTGGGCACGATGAGCTGATAAACATGTTCATTAAACCATTCATCAGACATAATAAAATAACCTTTTTTACCTACTTCGGAACCCCAGCTATTTTCAACTTTCCATTTTATTGGAACATCATCCTCAAGATCTACTCCTACTATAAGCATACAATGGGTCATGGAAGTATCACCTACTTCTAATCTTTCTGCCCTTTCCAGGCCAAATTTGGTCTGAAAGATTAAATCATAGTTATAAAGCCCTTTCAGTAAAAAACCTTCTTTTCTAAGGCTATCTTTGCCAACATCACAGGAAAATAAGACAGCTTCATGGTTTTTTACTTTTTCCAGAGCATACCTTTTAAATTCATCAAAATGAACATTTAAAGCCAAAAGCTTTTCACCGCCAACCATTTTCCTGGTATGGGCAATTGTGTACATTTTATTATATGGTGTATCTTTCATTGGTGAGTTCCAGACACACACATAATCATCAAGATCTATATCAATATATTTTGCAAAAAACTGATGAGGAGTAATTCCTTTTTCTCTAAAAAACTCTTTATTTTCATTTTTGTAACTCCAGTCAAATTTTAATGGTGGAGTACCAAAGCAGATTACCAGCATTTTGTATAATTCTTCAACAAATTTAGCTCTTTCATTTTCAATTTCTTCAATTGCTTTGCCTTCCTGGTGCATTGTTCTGATTACTGAAGCATATTGACGTAACTTACTGGCAAAGATTTCATTATGCTTAGTTGATTCCTTTGAATAAGTGGAATGTTGCATAACTGAAGCAGGAACAATTCCATATTTTTTTACCAGATTTACAAACATATACCAGTCACCACCATCGGGAAGCGGTTCTTTTAGAAGTTGTCTCAGGGTTCTGTCATCATAGTCTTTATCTCTTAATTCAACCATTTTTTCGAGGAAATAATTTGCTTTTTCAAATTTATCCCAAAACATTAAATATGGGCCTGAGTATTCAAAGCTTTTTACATTTATCTTTTTTTGCGTAATATACCTCATTAGGTTAAAGGCAGCAAACATCCAGCATACACCAACTTTTTGCTGGGCAGTTGCTTCTGGTGCAACATCAAGCTCATGTGAAAAAGAAAAATCCATACCCTTGATCAAATCACGGTTAATTGCTAATTCCTGCAATTCAACCCTTCCAACAGCATTCATTGCCAGTTTATTTATGGTATTCTCATTAATACTGTCATGTAATTTTTGAACTAAATTGTAATCAATTTCCATATTTATACCTCTTTGTACAATACACACCAAAAGCTTTAATCATTTTATAGGTAAAAGGATAAAAAATTATAATGATTTAAGAAAATATTACAAAAAAGAAAAACAATTAAGGATCAAGTGGATCATTTACATAATCTTTTTTCATCACCCCAGGGTATGGAACAAATGAGTTTCGCTTATTACCAATTCCCAGGATATTATTTTCAATTGATTGTATTTCCCCTGGTGCCCACTGACCATGATTATTCATATAGCGTAAATTAAATAAAATCATCTTAAAATAATCTGTTTGTGAAACCATTCCCATAAAACCTGGATCTGATACAATCTCTGCTTTTATTAGCCCATGTTCAATCATTATCCTTCCTGAATTTCTAAGATTGGTAGTTGAATGTCTGGATATTCCTTCAGCAATTATTCTTTCAGCAGGAATATTTAGTACTTTTTCCAGGTAATCTTTCATAATCATTGCTTCATTAATTCGTGTGCTTTCAGGGTGAACACTTCCACCAGTAACTATTATAAATGGGGCTTTTCCTGCTTTAAAATCCTCTGCTGCTGTTTTTAACCTTTCTTTTGCCTGAGCAGCCAATGGAGTTGGCTTTGTTGCATTTAGAGGGGTAAATCCAGGAACAATAATTACATCAAATGGAGTTTTACCCAGTTCACCATTATCTTTCATCTCTTTTATTTTGGCAAAAGTTGCTTTATTTATCTCTTTTGGTAAAAACTCAGGCAAATTATTACCGAGCAAAAGGGCAATTTTTTCTTTTATCTTTTTTGATAAATTGTTATAAATTAAATAAAATTTTTCATTATCCAGCATTTCACTAATCAAGTCTGCCAAATCACCTTTATTTGCTGAAAATTTTATGATATTAGCTATTCCATTTTCATCTTCTTTGGTCATTTCCAACACCTGAGAAAGTGTTTCTATTATAAGATATCTTTCCATTGGATTTGTTGTTGATAATGCTTGATGATTAAGTGCAAGTTTTCTTAAAGCCTGGCGGTTATTTTTTTCCGTAACTTTATTAATAAATAGTTTTTGGGAAGCCTGAGCATTCTCAAAATTGGAAATTATTTCTTCTGAAATTACAGGTGTTTGCAAAAAAATTATTAACCAAATAAAAATTTTTTTTATCATTTTTAATTATGTTTTATCTTCAGTTAACCTTTTATAATGCTCATCACATTCATCTGCTTTATCAAATTTAGAAAGTTTTTTGTAACATGTTGACATTCTGTCCCATAATTCAGGATCATCACTTTTTAAACTTAAGGCTTTATCATAGCAACCAAGTGCTTCAGGATACCTATTTTTGACAATATAAATACTTCCCAGGCTCATCCAACAATTATAAAGACCCGGATTAATATTTA
>CAYRDV010000447.1:0-4810 GCA_964422885.1 uncultured Candidatus Sericytochromatia bacterium | reverse complement strand
GGTCGCCCTAACAGATATTGTTTTGTGATAAGTTATTTTTTAGAAATTACTTAAGCTTAAAGAGATATAAATTATCTATAACTTTATTAGTTATTTTTTCTTTCCTTTTTTCATGTAATTTAGAGTTAACACCAAATCCACAAACTATTCCAACACATGTTTGGTCTTTCTATGCTCTTATCCTTAAAGAAGTAAATATTTCAACATTAACTTATGTTGGTTTAGGTAAATCAGCTTATCTTTTAGAATATAAGGGTGATTTATCACCTTTCTCTAAATATGATACTTCAATTAAAGACAGTTTTGAAATGCAGGTAATTGATACGAAAAAAGAATTGCCAGCTCTAAAGAATAAAATTATTTTTTATACTTACTACAGTAAAATCCCTGGGTTATATTCATACAATCCTGATGATAAAAAGATTAATCTGTTGTTTCCATATCCAAAGGAAATAATCTTTCCAGATGTTGCTCCTGATGGAAAAACCATTCTTTTTTCTCAAAAAAATGATAAAGGCAAATTTGAACTTTATACTATTAAATCAAATGGGAATGAACTAGCCAGAATAGTTGATGATGATAGCAAAAATGTTTTTTTTGGTAACTGGTCGCCTGATGGGAATGAAATTGTCTATTCCTCATATAATAATAACTCTAAAGATAGCCAGATTTTTGTCATAAATGTTAAAGAAAAATATTCAAAAAAGCTGACCAGCAATCCTGATTATAGTTTTTATAGACCAAAATGGTCGCCTGACGGTAAAAAGCTTGTTTTTTGGAGTAAATCGGTTAATAGTAATAAAGAAACTCTATGGCTAATGAATATTGATGGAACTGAACTAACCCAAATTACTGATGAAGAGAATGTAAACAATTTTCCTGAATGGTCTGCTTCGGGCGATAAAATTTATTACATTACTTTTAAAGAAAATTATGGAAGAATAATTAATGAAATATCACTTAAAAACAAAAATCAAAACGTTCTTATGAAAACAAATTCTGAAACAGGTTTTTTAATCTCGCCTGATGGAAGCAAATTTGCTGTAAATTATCAATATTATAGAGATGCATCACATGACGTATCACCTGTTGATATCTACTTATACAATATTGATTTAAACAATAATAGTGCTGATGTTTCAGGAGCTTATTATTTATATTTCACCTGGTCAAAATATTAAAAAAGTAACTTTTTTATTAATTTTAAACACTTTTAGCATATGTATCAGTAACTTCTTTTTTTGGTCTGCCACCTTTTTTACCATTTTGTCTTGCAGCCTCAGATTTAACAGCAGATTTTGAACTCCCGCCTATTCTACCCAATTCTGACATCCATTTTTTATTGCCAAACATTCCTATTAATAAACTGGTTATACTAAAATACACATCTAATTCTTCCCAACAAATATCTGTTCCGGAATGAGTTAAACTGACATTTTTTAGTTTGTCATCAGAAGCTCCTTTTAAACCCTGTAAATTATCAACAGGAAAAGTAAAAGTAGCATTATTATTTAGTTTAATAATTACGTTTCTCCTTTTAGGATAGTATTTAACTGATATCCCTAAAGGTTCCGTAAATTCTCTTTCTTTTGCATTTTTTACAGCACTCTGATATTGATTTTCAAATTCTTCATCAAATTTATTATCCATGATATTTTTTCCATTCTCCTAAAAGAAAGTTATTATTATCTTTAACGAGTTCCCAAGCAAATCTGGAATCTTTTTTATTCATCCAGGTTTCAATTAAAACAGGTATTCCATTTTCTTTTCCTAATTCTATTTTCGCTTTTTTTCCTGACTTACTGACATGTACATGAGGTGGCAAATGATCATCCGTATATATTTTTTTATTATATTTCTACAATATCAATTATAACCCTACGCTTGGGTTTTTTGAAGTGATTATAGAAAAAATTATTAACTTAATTGTTCATTTATTTCCGAAATATCAAAATAGTCAGGGTCAAAATCATCACCAAGCCATTCTTTCATATCTTCATGTTCTGGATGCTTTGGATTTTTAACTACTTCAAGGAAATTATAATATCCCCAGATACCGCCACAATCCTCTGGAGGGGCAGCAAGTTTACCTGCAATACATACAGGGTATTTTTTACCGGATTCAGGTTGCAGCATTTTTTCCACTTCAATTTTATGAGTCCAGCTATCACCAAAATCATATTCATAAATAAATTTATCTTTTTCGCCAAAACCAAAGCTGTTAAGGGTGTATTTTGATTCACTCTCCGCCTCTTCCATCATATCAGGGTCAGAATAATATTCACCATCAATTTCAAACTGGTGTAAATGCTCATTTTCCCACCCCATAATTATCTGTATAATATCATGCAAATCTGAAAGCTTATCTTTGCCTTTAACATGAATTCTTCTCCAGATAGGGGGTTTTGAACCCTCAATGGTTATTTTTAACTGATATATAGTATTTTTATCATTACTTTTTTTCTGTCTTTCTTTTTTAGATTTTTTATCCCCTATCAAAGCTTTTTCAATATTGTCATTATACGTATCAACAAACTTTTGTAATTCTTTTGGATTGGTAATATCTATACCACTTTCCATAGCTTGTAAGCCAAATATTTTAGCCATTCCCCAGTTTTCCTTTTTCTGAGAAGCTTTATAAATATCCTTATCAATCTTTTTTATTTCTTCCTGTAATTTTGTGGCCTTTAAATATCCTTTATCTTCGAGAAATCTGAAAAATTGAAATAAAACATTACCAAAATCTTTAAAGGTCTGTGCATCAGCAGAAACTTTTCTGGGAATCCAGTTAAGGCACACATCATTTAAAGCTACAGCATCCCAATCTTTTGGTAACTGTTCATGATAGTTATACATAAATTCTGCAAAACAATCTACTATAAAAAATAAAGATTCCTGTCCAGTATAGTTTAATTCTCTGAAATAAAGGCTATGATAGAAACGTCTTAACCATTTTTCAGTACTTGTTCTAAAATCATTTTTATCTTCTTTTCTTTTTTCAACCCTCAATATTTTTTTTTCTATAAGATCCTGAACAAATTCAACTTCTTCCAGAGTATCTTCAGGTTCAGCAGCTTCAATGTCTTTAGCTGGAATAAATAAATAATATGGAACTTCATCTTCTTTATTCATTTTTTTTAAATCAAATTCGGTAAGACTTTTCAGATAATCACTATCCCATTCAAGTTCAATAACTTTTCCTTTATCATGAAAATTAATTATCCTTCCTTTTTTACCTTCCATTTTTTTCTTTTCAGCAGGTACCACGCCTTTTTTAATACAAACAACATCACCAATTTTAAATTTTAATTCCGCATGTTTTTTAGACATAAAGCCCCCTGTTACAAATTATCTATAACTTATTTCGTATATAGAAATAATTATAGTATTCAGCAATAAACAACACAAACAACTTTTGATTTATAAGGTAAAATATCTTAAAGAAGAGTATTAAAATATAATTTTGCATATTTTTATAAGAAAAAGCGAAAATGAAAGTTGTTATTGCTGAAAAACCATCTGTGGCGATGGATCTTGGAAAAGGCCTGGGAAATATCGCTAAGCATGATGGCTATATAGTTGCTGGCGGCTATTATATTACCTGGGCAGTTGGGCATCTGGTAGAAATAGATGAAGAGATTGCCCCTAAACAATGGAGATTGGATACTTTACCGGTTTTACCGGAAGATTTTAAATACAAAGTAACTGCTGATAAGCTTAAACAGTTTAATACAATAAAAAGCTTACTAAAAAAAGCAGATGGTGTTGTTATCGCAACAGATGCCGGGAGAGAAGGGGAGCTTATTGCCCGCTTAATCCTTGATTTAGCAGATTACAAAGGTAAAATAGAACGTTTTTGGACATCCGAAGCATTATCACCGGAAGTAGTAAAAAAAGAATTTAGTCGACTCAAAGACGGAAAAGAGTTTGAAAGCCTGTACTTTTCAGCGTTGGGCAGACAACATGCAGACTGGATTTTTGGCATAAATATGACCAGGCTGGCTACGATTAATGCTTCCGATAAAAGTGTCTGGAGTGTAGGAAGAGTGCAGACACCTGTATTAAAACTGATAGTTGAACGTGAGCTGGAAGTCAGAGATTTTAAACCTAAACCATATTGGGTACTTAAAGCAGAATTCGCCAAAGATGGAAAAAAGTATACAGGTACTTTAATGAATAAAGATGAAAAGGATTCCACCGCTTTTTTCGATAAAGAAAAAATAGAGTCTATCTTTGAAGAATTAAAACCTGAAAAGCAAGGCTCTATTGCCAAAGTAAAAAAAGAAGAAAAGAAGCAAAAGCCGCCTCTGTTACACAGTCTCACAACCTTACAAAAAGAGGCTAACCAGCTATATAGCTATTCAGCAAAACATACACTTGATCTTGCCCAGGAACTTTATGAAGCAAAAAAGATTTCCTATCCACGTACTGATGCCCAACATCTTGATGAACAAAAAGAAACAAAGGAGCTGATAAAAAAAGTCCTGACAAAATTAGGTAAGGAGTCGCTTGTCGAAAGAATAGGAACTGTTGGAAAAAATGTTTTTAATACCAAAAAACTGACTGATCACTACGCAGTCATTCCCCAGGATTTACTTACTAAAAATGAATTATCAGGAAAACTGACCAATGAGCATTATAATATTTATATCCTGATTGCCCGGAGGTTAACCGGAGCTTTTATGCCGGATTATATTTATCAGACTACAGCTATTACCACAAAAGTAAAAAGTCATAATTTTATTTCCCGGGGAAAAATAGATATTCAGCTAGGTTGGAAAGAGCTGTATAAAAAAGATAAAAATTCAGA
>CAYRDV010000446.1:0-4818 GCA_964422885.1 uncultured Candidatus Sericytochromatia bacterium | reverse complement strand
TGCCGAAATACCAATAACTTCAGCTTGATGATTAAAATTAAGATCATCAAAATAATCTTCAATGATTTCTACTTCAATATGCTTTGGTGTATATGCCGCAATCAGAGGAAGTGCCAGTTCGGCAACATTCATCAGGGTAAATTTATCAATCAGTTTTTTTTGCTTAATCAATGTTCCATTAGCAGCATAATGTGCTGAATGAACCAATAATACTTTTTTTATTTTCATTTTCTAAAAAACTATGTAACCAAAGGAGCCCTTTCAGGTGCCTGAATCTGCTCCAGCTTTAGACGCTGATCTCTGAAACGGTGAATATTATTATATGCACACCCTGGCATCAGCCTTCCGTCAGGTAAAGCATAATGGGTACAGCACTTTTTGATTCTGGATATTTCAAAATCATATTCATCCATAAATGCATGGATAAATATTGCTTTTACCCTTGCTTCACTGAGTCTCCACAGTTGTTCCTGCTCAAATGAATTACTCCTGCTATATTCCTTTAAGATTGCTTTCAGAGATTTTAAAACAAGATCCGAATCAACCGTTACCGATTGGGCTGACCATAAAGCATAAATAGCGTCCTGAATTAAATCTTTTGCCTGTTCATCAGCATTAAGTATTGCTCTGTTAGTTAACATATCCAGATAGGTGGAAACATCACCGAAATGAGTAAGCGGAACGTATTTCCCGTTATCCAGCTTTAGCAGGTAACAGGCGGTATAACACGAAGGATGTGAGCATGGTATCGGCAGGAAATCTTCCTTTTTTAGCCAGGTAGTCTGAGCTTCAAGAAGTTTATGAATATCAACCTGGGTCAGTTTATTCATATTATCCTGAGGGAATGACGTACCACCGGCACCAGTATAGGCTGCTGGCTGAATAGTTACCGATGTAACAAAATCATGTGAAAACGCATAATCTACAATCGCTCCCAGTTCATCGTCATTAAAACCTCTGGCTACTGTTGGGACAAAAATTGTTGGAATATTATACTTTTTACACATATCAAGGCAGTCTTTTTTTGCTTTTAACAGATTTGCTCCCCTGATCGCTTTATAATTTTTATTATTTAGTGAGTCAAATTGTAAGGAAAGATAAAGGCCTAATTCCTTAAATCTTTTTGCAAATTCTTCATCTCTGGCTATTTTTAGTCCATGAGATGAAATTAAGAGCCTTTTAAGTTCTTTTTTACTTGTAGCATATTCGGCAAGTTCAAAAAATTGTGGATGTAATGTTGGTTCACCTCCGCTAAGAAGGGCTAACTCCAGTGTTCCTTCTTTTTCAATCAGCCCGTTGATAATATTTTTGAACTCATCCATACTCATGTTGTAATTATTCTCATTCCAGACTATACATACAGGGCAGGTCAGATCACATTTATTACTGATTTCTATTATCGGAGAACATGTATGTTGCTCATGTTCTTCACATAAACCGCAGTCTTCCGGGCAACCCTTTTCTGTAACAGGGGTTGACCATTTTCTGGGCATCGTTCCCGGCTTTGTATAGGTAAGCGATTTTACCCAGTAGTCAATATCTGACGATAACAGAGCTTCAAATTCCCCATGATGAAAACATTTTTTGGTCAGAATAACTTTTCCGTCACGAAAAATAATTTTTGCCTGTATTGATTTACGGCAAGTTGGACAGATTGACATTGAAGCCGAAAAAAATGCTCCTTTTCGGTCTTCTTTATCGTTAAAAGTATTTGTGCCGCAGCATGGAATTGAATCTGCCAACATAATGTTATCTCCTAAATCAGGAATTTGCTTTAAATTAATCCTACACCATCAGAGGTGAAAAGTGAAGTCACAAAAGAAGTTTATCCCCTCACTTTTCACACCCCTCCCTTTACACTAAAAAAGATACAGATGTAAAATACATATGGAATAAATTTATTAGGAAGGTTGTAAATTATGTCATCATCAAAATGGGAATACCAAGTTACACAAGTTCAGTTTCATTCACCACCAATCGATCTTACAAAACCAAAAAGTCTCGATGCCATAGATGCTATGCAGAAAATGGGCGATAATGGCTGGGAGCTGATTAACCTGATTCAGCAGAATATGATATTTACCTGTTTCTGGAAAAGAGAAAAGAAAAAAGCTGGAGATACCTGGAGTTCCTAAAGTTTTGTTGCATAATTATTAAACAAGGACTGTTTAAAAGGTCTGGATTTGATTGTAAGGAACAGTCTCCAGCCAGGCTTTAATACCTGTAGCTGGATTCCTGTTAGTCAGCGACTGTTCCCTACAATGTTGATTTTATGTAGGGGTTTAGTAATTTCTAAAAGATAACTTATAACAAAACAATATCTGTTAGGGCGACCCGGCGGGTCGCCCCGACAATTAAATTTTATAAGTTATTTTTTTATTTTTCCTTAATTCATTAAACCCTCTTAATAGATAGTCCCTATACTTGATTTTTTATTGGAAATTTTTTTATGATACCTGTTACAACTGTTGCAGATAAGCTTAATCAGCTTTTGACAAATACTAATCCTGTTGATATAGAAATTGGCTTTGGAAAAGGGCAATTTATTTTACAAAAAGCACAACTTTACAAAAATATAAGTTTTATTGGCTTTGAAGTGAAAAGAAAGTTAGTAGAACATGTAGATAAGATTATAGAAAGGTTAAATCTAGATAATATCTACGTTGAAGCATCCTTTGCCAACCTCTCAATTCCTCAAAAAATACCCAATGGGCGAATCCGCAATATTTATATAAATTTCCCGGATCCATGGTGGAAACGGAGTCACAGGAAAAGAAGGATTATTCAGAAAGAATTTATAAATTTTTTCTATAATTGTTTACAGATAGATGGAACTATTTTTGTAAGGACAGATGTAAAAGAGTACTCAGATTTTGTTGAAAAAAACTTTGCAGAGCTTGAAACCTTTGTCCGGGTTGAACATGAGATTATTTCCGATAATATTATGTCCAACCGAGAAGTAAGATGTAAAAGTGAAGACTTAGACATTTATTACTTGGCTTTCAGGAAGATTAAATAATTTTAGATAAATTACGAGGTTAAGAATGAGCAGTAAAAGGATTTTGGTTTTATCTGGCCCGGGTGGAAATGGTCATAGAAGTGCCGCTAAAATGATCAAAGAAACCTTCTCAAGAAGATACCCTGACCATAAAGTAATCACTGAAGACGTAATAGATATTGCAAATATGTTTTTTAAATTTGCTCTTGGTATTTATGACAATCTCCTAAAAGCAGACCCTAAGTTTATAAAATATGGCTTTAATTTTTTAAATAATATTAATTCAGATAAATCTCTTATTCAGTTTTTTCCCCGTACTATCAATCTCATGGCCGATTTACTGGAAAAAATAGATCCAGATATGATCGTTTCTGTACATTCAGGAATTAACTATTTCATTGCTGAAGCAATGAAACAGCTTGGATGGCACAAAAAACGTCCTTTTGTTATCGTTTGTACTGATCTTACTGATAATTTTCTCAATAGCTGGGTAAACACTGAATCTGATTTAATGATCGGCTTTCTTGATCAAACTAAAAAACAGTTGGTTGATTATGGAATGCCTGCTGAAAAAATAAAAGTTTTGGGAGGCCCACCTGTAAATCCGGTATTTTCAGATAATACTTTAGCAAAATCAGAAGCAAGAAAAAAATTCGGGTTAGAAGAAGACAAGTTTACTGTTTTGATCATGTCAGGTGGTATTGGCTTAAAGACAATTCATACCTTTACAAAACAATTGGTTAATTCCAGTTTACCAGTTCAGTTACTTGTTTGTTGCGGTAAAAATGAAAAGCTAAAAGAAAAAGTAGATAAATTAGTTCAACATACCAAGAAACCAGTTAAAGTTTTTGGCTTTACCAATGAAGTACATAATATGATGGATGCTGCTGATGTAATCGTAACAAAACCAGGACCCGGTGTAATTGCTGAAGCGATTGTCAAAGAACTGCCAATTGTTCTTGATAATATCTGTGAAGTAATGCCTCAGGAGTTTGGAAACATTGATTATGTAATAAGTAATGGTGTTGGTAAAAAAGTTTGCGAACTTTCAAGATTCCATAATCATATCGCTTCTTTTATCTATAATGAAGAAGAATTACCTAAAATGAGGGGTAATATGAAACGCCTTAAAAAGACAGAATCTTCTGATAAACTTTCTGACTGGTTATTAAAAATCGCAATGGAAGGCGTAACTGAAGAGTTCTTACAAGAAGAAATTAATGAAAAAAAAATTTTAATATAAATCCCTAGAAAGATTACCCTCTATGTCATGCTGGCTTGTCCAGCATCCTTCTTCTTCTAACTTAATAGCATTGAGTACAAAAATGAATTAAAAAATAAAAAAATGCCCTTTAAGGGCATTTTTTATGCCTAAAAACCCGAAAGACTCCTTTTTACAAAATCAAGTAACAATAATAAGACTAAGGGCGAAAAATCAAGCCCCATTGCTCCCTTTTGTAAAGGAGCCAGTAAATTAGAGATTGGGTCCAAAAGAGGACGATAAACTTTTCCTAGTGTGGTATACAGCTTAATTGAATTGGGAGTCCTGACAAAACTCAAAATACAATAAAATATTAACCCCCAGCTAAAGATTTCAATTATTGGTACTAAAATTGATAACAATTTTTATTCCCCTCATCATTTATTATAGGTATCCACACTAGTTATTTTAGCCTGAATATCCAAATTCGTGAAATGTAAAACAGCAGATGTGAAACTAAGAAAATTAATTTTCTCTCTTCCCTTTCACGTTTCACCTCTCACGCAGTAATTCAGAATAAAGATTTTTCGTGTTGAGAAATTAGTAAGTTTAGTAATTT
>CAYRDV010000445.1:0-4831 GCA_964422885.1 uncultured Candidatus Sericytochromatia bacterium | reverse complement strand
CCATTACTTTTTTACAAAATTAAAAATGGCGAAGGTATTGAATAAGTTATTTATATTCACAATATCATGAAATTGTTTTTGTCAAATGCTTCCAGAATATTTATCTTTATATCTTTTTTTGTATTGTTGGACATCTTACCAGCACATGCCGAAAAAAGAGTTGCAGTACTACCGTTTGAAGTTATAAGTACTAATCAGGAAATGAGCCAATTCGGAATTGGTACAATGGACACTATAACTCATGCACTGGGTAGTTTTCAGGAACTTATAATGATTGATCGTGGACAGCTTAAGTATGTGATGAAAGAATTAAGTTTTCAGCAATCAGGGTTTGTAAAGGGAGAACAGGCAAATAAAATTGGCGAAATGCTTGGAGCAGACCTTTTGATTTTGGGCTCTATTCAAAACTTCAAAGATAAGTTCAGGATCAGTGCCCATTTTACAGAAGTAAAATCAGGAAAAATAATTAAATCAGTTCAGGTTACAGGAAATGATATTTTTGATCTTCAGGATCAACTTGCCAATGAAATAATAAAAACACAGGAAATAAAACCTTCCAAAGAACAGATTGCCGCTATTAGCAAAATTACTAAAGCTACTAATGATATTTCAGCATATGAATACTATATAAAGGGTAGATCCTCATATCTACTTTTTTCAGAAAAAGGTTATCGGGAAGCAATTCAAATGTATGATAAAGCCCTTGAAAAAGACCAGAATTATTGTCTTGCATTATCTGCAAAATCAGAAGCACAAATAAACCTTGCCAATGAATTAAAATACTGGGGATTACCTTTTGAAGAACTGCAAAAACAGAGCAAGGAGAATGCAATTAAAGCTCTCAGTCTAGAGCCTAATCTGACTGAAACCCACAGAGCACTATCTATGTTTTACAGTATGTCTTTAAAGTTTGATGAAAGTAAAAAAGAAGCTGAAATTGCTTTAAAATTGAATCCTAATGATGCTGAATCAATGATTTTACTTTGGGCAAGCAAATTACCTAAAAATAAAGAGCCTTTAAATCCTAAAGATCCATTAATTGTTCGTGCATTGGAGATAAATCCAAGGTTAATTTTAACCCATGCCCTCCTTGCAATGACTTATATTTCTACTTTTAATCTTGAAAAAGCATTTGAAGAAGGTAATATTATTCTAAAAATAAATCCTGATTATTTTTATGCTCATATTATTTTAGGAAGCGTTTATATTTCTCAGGGCAATTCTGATAAAGCATTTGAAGAATTGAAAAAAGCAGAAAAAATAAGCCCTGGAAATGTTACATCAAAAATAACAATGGCTTCACTATATTTGTCCCAGAATAAATATTCTGAAGCAGAAAAAGAGTTAAAGGCTGCTATAAAAATTTACCCTAAATTGCCAGATGCTTATTTTCTTCTTGGGGTTATTGATTTTGCTCAGGAAAAGTATTTTGAGGCAGAAAATGATGTTAATAAAGCAATTGAAATATTTCCTCAGTTTGGAGATAATGAACATACTAACTATTTTTTAGCACAAATTAATAAAAAATTACTAAGAAATGACCAAGCTCTTACTTATTTGAAAAAAGCTCTTGAAATTAACCCTGAAACTATGGGTACTCATGCTTTATATGGACAAATTTTTCAGGAAAAGGGAAATTTTGTTGAAGCAATAATAAATTATAAAAGGGCAATTGAAATAGATAAAGAACATAATAAAAGTATAAAAAACCTTGTTGAATGTTACCTTGCTTTTGGCTCAAATTTTTATAAAAATGGAAATATTGAAAAAGCTGAAGAAAATTATCAGGAAGCATTTAAGTTGAATCCCGAAGAGCCTAGAGTAAATTTAAATCTTGGTGTAATATTTCACACAAAAAGAAAATATGAGCAGGCAATTGAAAAATATAACAAGGTTTTGAAAGTATCTCCAGAAAATGCAGAAGCACATTATAATCTGGGTATTACTTTTACAGAACTAGGAAAAAATAATCTTGCCAATGAGGAATTTAAAAAAGCCTGTCACTATGGCTTAAAAAGTTCTTGTCAATAATCAGCCTTAACATATTACATTACAAAAACTTTTATGAGAAAGTCATGTTTATATTTGCTATTTTAATACACAAATTTTTATAGTACAGGCTATTTTTTAAAAAAAGTAACCATACCTAATTAAATATGTAAATTTATATACATTATACTTTTTTTTATTAATTTTTTTATATTTTATAAATGCTATACTTACTTTGTTTAGTAAAAACAAAAATAATATAATTATAGATTTTAATGAAAATTTTATTTTCGTAAATCAGGAAATAATATTAATAAAATTTTTAAATAAAAAGAATCTAAAAAGTGGTAAAAAATGTATGAAAATACTTGAAGTTGATGAAAATGAATTTATTAACCTAAATAAAGTTTTATGTGTAAAAATAAAAGGGCAGCGTTCTCTAAATATGGATGGTAAAAAAGCTGAGTTTTTTGATGATGGTTTCAAGCTTGAATTTGAAATGGAAAATGGTTCTTTAGTCAGCTCAAAAAAATTTGAAACTATTCAAGAAACAAGGAGATGGCTTTTTGAACATATTTCAGAAAAAACAATAACTAATATAATCTAATATAAAACCGGTAGTTTATCTTTGTGATGGCAGGCAACAAAATGTTCTTTATTCATTTCTAAGGCTCGAAGTTCCGGCACTTCTTTTTCACATTGTGAATCTGCATAAAGGCATCTTGGATGAAAAACACATCCTGAAGGTGGATTAACCGGGCTGGGCATCTCAAAGCTTTTTAGAGGTATATCCTGTTTTTCTCTTGCCTTTTTGGGATCTGAAGGGGGAATAGCTTTTAATAATGCTTGTAAATAAGGATGTGATGGACTGGAAATACAATCCTCAATAATTCCTTTTTCTACCATTCTGCCTAAATACATTACAATCAGCTGACCTTTTGGAGCAAAATATCTTGCAGTAGCTAAGTCATGAGTTATATATAAAAAAGAAATATTGTGTTTCTCATTTAGCTCTTTCATTAAATCAAGAATAGATAGTCTTAATGATGCGTCAACCGCTGATACAGGCTCATCGGCAATAATTAACTGTGGTTTTAGGATTGTCGCTCTAGCTATTGAAACTCTTTGTTTTTGCCCACCTGATAACTGGAAAGGATATTTATTAATAAAAAACTCTACAGGGGTTAGGCCAACTGTTTTAAGTAGTTCATTAACTTTAAATTCTGCCTCTTTTCTATTTTTTACTATTTTGTAATGTAATAGTGGTGCAGAAAGCGTTTGATATATTGTTCTTACCGGATTTAAGCTGGAAAATGGGTCCTGATGAATTATCTGTACTGAAGAACGTAACTGATGATTCCATTTGAAATTTTCTTGCCAAATATCATTACCATTATAAAATACTTTCCCTTTTGATGGATTTACCATTCCCAAAGCAAGTTTACCAATTGTCGATTTGCCGCAACCAGACTCTCCAATTACAGCTATCATATCACCTTGATTTATTCTCAAAGAGGTATTGTAAGATGCCTGTAATAATTGATTTTTTCCAACACCGTAACTTACATAAATATTTTCAAGTTTTACTACTGGTTCCATTTTTAACCCTCTCTGAAATGACAGGCAATATTCCGGTCTCCTGAATTTTTAAGGATAGGTTCTTCTTTTTTACAAATATCCTGGACTAAATAACACCTTGGATGAAATATACAACCTGATGGACGACTGATTAAATCAGGCGGGGAACCGGGGATCGATTTTTTCTTTACAATATTTCCATCAATAAAAGGCATTGCTCCGATTAAACCTTCTGTATAGGGATGCTTTGGATTTTCAAACAAATCATCAGTATTTCCTGACTCCATAATTTTGCCTCCATACATTACAACAATTGTATCTGCAAGTTTCACAGCAGCAGTTAAATCATGGGTTATCAGAATCATTGATAAATTTCTTTTTTTATGAATTTCCAGCAATATATCAAAAATATATGTTTGGGTAATCATATCAAGAGCGGTTGTTGGTTCATCAAGGATAATTAATTCCGGGTCAAGTACCATGGACATAGCAATGATTACCCTTTGCCTTTGACCACCGGACAATTCATGAGGATAAGAAGTTAATATCCTTTCAGAATCAAGCTTTACCAGTGAAAGTAAATTTCTTAGTATTTCCTTAATTTTTAAAGAAGAAAGATTGCTGTGGTCGATTATAGAATCGCTTAACTGCTCGCCAATTCTTACCGTTGGATTAAGTGCATTCTGAGCTGCCTGAAAAACCATTGATGCCTTTTGCCAGCGGAATAAACGTTGTTCTTCTTTTGTTGCTTTTAAAATATTTTTATTATTAAAAACAATCTGAGATTCTTTTGCAACAAAGCTATTTGGGGCTAGTATGCCAATTATGGAATTAGCAATAGTTGATTTACCACAACCTGATTCACCAATAATTGCAGTATTCTTTCCTTTTATAAAGTCTAGACTGATATTTTCAATTGATTTTACATACCCCTCTCTGATTGAATAGCTGATAGAAAGGTTTTTGATACTTAAGATATTTTCTGAGTTTGTCATATTTTACCTTAATCTCGGATCAAATAATTCCTCGACACCAGAGGCAAAGCTAATCAGGCTGAACTGAAAAAGGACAATAAAAAAGATCGGGGCCAGTAAATAAGGATATGCTGAAGGGATATAGATAGCACCAGTTTGAGTTGTAGCAAGATTAAGCATCATTCCCCAATTGGTGGAAGAAAGAGGGACAATGCCCAATAACATAATACCAACACTCGCAGTAATAGCACCCTTGGCAATGTTAATAAAATTTATACCGATAAAGGGTA
>CAYRDV010000444.1:0-4834 GCA_964422885.1 uncultured Candidatus Sericytochromatia bacterium | reverse complement strand
ATTACATATTTTACATTTAACTCCTTTTCCTGATTATTTTCTAGATAAAAAAGTTTAAAATATTCATCATACTTTTCGATTTTATTTACAGCAGACTTATACACTGTTCCTTTTAAGCTTAAAGTATTTTGGGAGCTAATCCATTTTAAAGTAGTGTCCATAGTTGATAAAAGAGGGTTTTTCAGATCATGCATGCCTGGAATATTATCAACTTCAGAAACCCAAGTTGCCCGACCCTTGCGTTTAGTCTGTGATGAACCAAGAAAGATAGATGTCTCATCGTTATTAAGTATGCAGCGCAGATACGCCATAATACCTGCACCCCCTCCCCCAATTATTGCAATATTATTAAATTTATTCATAAAAATAGTCCTTATTTGTTTAAATAATTCTCAAGAGCTTCTGAATCTCCAATTAATTTACCACCTATAAATATTTGTGGAGTAGTATTTGAACCTGATACAGCAAAAAGGCTTCTTGAAGTGATAGTTTTACCAAGAACAACTTCTTCATATTTCAGACCTTTTTCTTTTAAGATATTTTTTGCGTTTTCACAATATTGGCAACCAATTTTGGTAAAAAGAGTGATATATTCTGGCTTTTTAATATTAGGATTAATATAATCAAGCATAGTATCAGCATTAGATACTTCAAAAGGATCACCTTCAACCTCTGGTTCAATAAACATTTTTTGAATAATGCCATTTTTTACCAGCATTGAATATCGCCAGGATCTTTTACCAAAACCTAAATTACTTTTATCAACCAGCATTCCAATTTTATCAGTAAATTCACCATTACCATCAGGGATAAACCTTATATTTTCAGCATTCTGATCTTTTTTCCACTCATTCATTACAAATGTATCATTAACTGAAATACAGATAATGTCATCAATACCATTCTGCCTGAAATTTTCAGCAAGATCATTAAATCTTGGAACATGGGAGCTCGAACATGTTGGTGTAAATGCTCCCGGTAATGAGAATACTATGACAGTTTTATTAGAGAATAATTCCTCAGAAGTTATATTAACCCATTTCCCATTTTCACGTAATATAAACGTAGCATCAGGAACTTTTTGACCTTCACGATTTTCTAACATAAATATTTTATCCTTTCATTTTTAAAAATCATTTCTTTCATTAATGATCTTAGCTATAATTTATTGATAAGTCTAATCGTTTATTTTTTTATTTTTAATAGGTAAAAACTATTAAAGGGAGAGAAGAAAATTAATATCAGGGATCTTGAATATCTTGTGGCACTTGATGAACTGAAACATTTTAGAAAGGCTGCTGAAAAATGTTTTGTAAGTCAGCCCACAATCAGTGGCCAAATAAAAAAGCTTGAAGAATATCTTGGAGTTGAACTTATTGAAAGAACAAAACAAAAGGTTTTTCTCACTGAAGTAGGAAAAAGAGTTATAGAAAGAGCGAGAATTATCCTTAATGAAGTTAACCAAATTGAAGAAATATCTAAAACTTCTGCAGATCCAATGTCAGGGAAAATTAATATTGGAATAATTCCTACTCTTGCTCCTTTTTTTCTACCTTTAATAATAAGCCCTTTAAAAAAGAAATTTCCCCGTTTGGAAACTGTTTTATTTGAATTACAAACAGCAGTTATTATTGAAAAACTTAATAAGGGAGAGCTTGATCTGGGGATACTGGCTTTACCTTTTGACGATATATTTTTAGCAGAAGAAAAACTTTTTGATGAACCCTTTTTTATGGCTGTTTCAAAAGAACATAGACTAAGTAAAAAAAAGATTGTAAATTTTGAGGATTTATCCAGGGAGACAGTATTACTTCTTGAAGAAGGACATTGTTTAGGTCAGCAGTCACTGGAGATTTGCTATAGAGCAGGGGCTAAGGAGATGAAGAATTTTCGGGCAACCAGTATGGAAACTTTAAGAAATATGTTAGTAGTAGAAAATAATATGGTAACTTTAATTCCCCAACTGGCAGTCAATCATTATAAAAAACTTAAGGAAGAATATATAAAGTACATTCCTTTTGAAAAACCACATCCAAAAAGGACTATTGGTTTAATATATCGTAAAAGCTCATGTAAAAAGAAATGTTTTACAAATATAGGCGAATTATTAAAAGAAATAATTTTAACTTCAATAATATTATCTTTTTAATCCATTAGGGTTTTGAATTTTGTACCAATCAATAGTAAGTCCATTATTATCAAAGGTTTTTACATATTCTAAGCCTATTTTTTCCAAAACCTTTTTAGATACAAAGTTATTACTAAAAACATCGGCATAAACATCACTAATATTCAAATGTTCAAAGCCATAATCCAGAGAGGCTTTCGCTGCTTCTGTAGCATATCCTTTTCCCCAGAATTTTTGTATCAGTCGGTATCCAATATCATAATATCTTATAGGATGGTAAATTTTCTGGTCTTCAAGTTTAATACCAGTCCAGCCTAAGAATTCGTTGGTTAATTTTTCAATAACTGCCCAGCGTCCAACTCCAGTAGTAATATATTGTTTTTGAACCCTTTTAATTTTTTCCCGGATTTCTTCAATATTATGAACTATAGGTTCTTTCAGATATTTATGAACATCGTTATCAGAGTCAAGAGCAAACATACCCTGCTCATCTGTCAGCTCAATCTCTCGCAAAATTAACCGTTTTGTTTCTACAATAACTGCCATTAAAACATATTGCCTTTATCTATGATGATAATTTAAATAATTACTTTCTTTATTTCGTTTTACCTAATTTGAAAGTAGCCCCAAACTTTTTATAGCTTGTTTCTGCTTTGGATTTTTTGAAAGAAAACTCTGATTTACTGGACCATAAATTCCAATCAAAGGGACTGTTATTAGTATCAATGACAAGAATACAATCTTTGCATATACTGGCCTTAATTGTTGGTACAGGTTTAAATGTAAGTCTGATATCTATAGGCTTTATATTATTACACTCTGTACAAATTGAAACAGGAGTTCTATCATTTTCATCATGTTTAGTATTTTGATTAACATATTTTGCAAACATTAAAAGATAATTGCTAATAAAACAACCAGCCTTTAAAACTGATAGATCAAACATCTTTGATAATTTCAGATGATAAGAATAGATATAATCAAAATCATTTTCACGTTCTAAATTAAGATTAAACTTAGCAATAGCTTTATACACAGAATTCTGATTAATTCCCTCCAACCATTCCTTACTCTCAAACTGATATGATTTTATTTTTTCAGTTTCTAAAGAATGACTTAATTTAACCCTATTAGTAACTGGTTTATGAGCAACAGGCTTTAATATTTCAGTTTTAACAAAACTTTTTTCATTTATCCGTTCCAATATTTGTTGGTTAATATAATCGAAATTTTCAAGGATTTGAGAATAGAGAAACTCATGTTTGAACCTGTCAGGTGCATTTACTGGTATTTTTTCTAACCATTCATCAAGTTTTAGTAGATAATCATTATCTAAAATTTTACCTCTATTCAGCAATTTCTCCAGACTTATTTCTAAGTATTCATGAACTTCTTTACAATTTTTTTGATAATAAGAGTTAAACAATTCCAATTCATTTTCTGGTAAAAGTTCGAAGCTTTGGAGTAAATTTTTGATCTCCATTGATTACACCTCTATTGATTTTAAAACCCAGTTCCTAAATTTAGGACTATATTCTTAATTTTAACCAATATTAAAGATTTGGGATTATTAATAAATGCTTTTTTTGCAGTTTTTTAGCAGAAATTTTTATCAAATATGATATTATGTGTTTTATGAATTTTGCATTTAGTGGATATATTATGCTAAATTTTCCTCCCAGAGCTAAAATAAATCTAACAGTAATAATAAAATAAGCTTAATGAATTTTGCCTAATGAGCAAAAAAATTTATTACTTTATGTTAAAATCCATATTAGTCTATACTTTTATGTTATTAATTTTAGTAAGTTTAAACTAATAAATGGAAAATAACTTTGAAAAAGAGGAAAAAATAACTCCCCAAAAGGTGGGGCCCCTATTTCCGAGTACGGAAATAAAACCTCCACCTCCACCTTCTGTTAAAAAAGTGCTAGTAGATGAAATTACAAATACCGTTATTAATCAATTACCTCCTGAATTATCAGATATGCTGAAAGCGGCACGGCTGGCAAATAATCCTGTTCCCGCTCAATCAGCAATTCCTACTGCTAATGAAAAAGTTTCTGAAAAAAACAATTATATTTCTGAGCCTGCAAAAAAAACATCTTCAAAAATCGAACAACTGGAAAATAAAAAGAAGGTGGTTACTGAAGACATAACTAATTCAGTTATTAACGAACTACCCCCTGAATTATCTGAAATGTTAAAAGCTGCCAGAAAAATGAATAATCCGGAGCCAAAACAATTACCACCTAAGGAACCAAAGAAACCTGATGATAAAACTATTCATGAAACAGGTATGTTTTTAGGACTTGAAGTAACTAAATCATCACAAAATGATGTAATTGAAGCAATGAAAACAATTAGTAACATTAATATAACTAACCCCAGAGAAAGTATTTTTAAATATGATAATTTAGGAATAGTTTTTTATTTTGGTGAAGGTGGGGTTCTTCAGGAAATGACCTTTAGTTACCCTTTCGCCGGAGTAACATCAAAAGGTTTAAGAATTGAAGACAGTATTTACAGAGCAATAGAAATCTATGGAAATCCTAAAATGAAAACTGCTGCTGGTGCCATATGGGCAAAATTTGCTGTTTTTCTTAAAGGTGATAAGGTTATGACAATAAGATTGAGAGCAGATTAATTTATTTAGTAATTTCTAAAAGATAACTTATAACAAAACAATATCTGTTAGGGCGACCC
>CAYRDV010000443.1:0-4868 GCA_964422885.1 uncultured Candidatus Sericytochromatia bacterium | reverse complement strand
CGAAGTATTTTAATACTAATAAAATAACTACTTTCTCTTTTATAATTTGAACCATTTCTGATGCTGTAAGATTGGTATTATTGATTTTTAAATAATTTTTCTGATTGCCAAAGTAAAATGATGCATTTATACTTTATCATAAATTATTTACAACAAAAGGAAAGATTATTGTGGATACAAATCTTCAGACAGCGTCTTTTGCCGGGTTAACAGATCTTGCCGCGGAAAAGGTTGGAGGACAAGCTCTACTTGCAAGTGATGAGTTTTTTGCTGAAAAAGAAAACCTGTTAAAAGCCGGAAGAGGAATTTTCATTGTTGATAAATATACTGACCGGGGTAAATGGATGGATGGATGGGAATCACGCCGTAAAAGAGTTCCCGGTTATGACTGGTGTATTGTTAAGCTGGGTATCCCTGGTTTTATTAAAGGTGTGGATATTGATACAAACCATTTTTTAGGTAATCATGCTCCATATGCGTCAATAGATGCCTGTTATCTTGAAGGTGAAGAATTAGTTGATCCTAATAACTTACAATGGACTGAAATTCTTCCAAAATCACCGCTTAATCCAGGAGCTCAAAACCTTTTTGCTGTTATGGAAAATAATAAACCCTGGACACATTTAAGATTAAATATTTATCCCGATGGTGGTGTAGCAAGGCTGAAAGTTTATGGTGAAGTTTTTAAAAACTGGGTCAGCAGTCCTGATAAAATGATTGATCTTGCTGCCCTGATTAATGGTGGCAGAGTTGTCTTATGTAATGATATGTTTTTTGGCTCAAAAGATAATATGATTGGCCCGGGCCGTGGTAAAAATATGGGCGATGGCTGGGAAACAAAAAGAAAACGAATTCTTCCTGGTTTTGACTGGTCAATTATTAAGCTTGCTGCTTCTGGAGAAATCAGAAAAATAATTGTGGATACCAACCACTTTAAAGGAAATTTTCCTGATTCCTGTTCACTTGAAGGATGTTATGCTCCTGAAATTGATGATAGTTTATTAACGGACCCTAATCTAAAATGGCAGGAAATACTTCCCCAAACAAAGCTTCAGGCAGATATGGAACATTATTTTGAAAATGAGCTTACCCCAGCCACCTTTACCCATGTAAAAATTAAAATTTATCCGGATGGTGGTATCAGCCGTCTGAGGTTATTTGGATTTCCCAGGGAGTAAAAAATGGAAAACCTTGAGAAGTTAAATAATTTATCAAAGGAAGAAGCAAAATCAGAATTATTAAAATGCTGTGGTTCTGAAAAATGGTCTGAAAAAGTTGCTGAAGGACGACCATATTCCAGTAAAGAGCTACTCTTTAACTATTCTGATAAAGTTTGGTCTGAGGCATCAAATGAAGATATTTTTGAAGCTTTTAGCCATCATCCCAAAATCGGAGATCTGGAAAGTCTTACCAAAAAATTTTCCAGTACAAAAGATTGGGCATCAGGTGAACAATCAGGGGTTAATGTTGCTACTCAGGAAGTTTTACAGGCCCTTGCAACCGGGAATCTTGCTTATGAAGAAAAATTTGGCTATATATTTATTGTTTGTGCTACCGGAAAAAGCGCAAGTGAAATGTTTTCCATTCTTCAGGAAAGGTTAAAAAACGAACCGGAAACTGAAATAAAAGTAGCCGCAAATGAACAGAATAAGATCACTCATATCCGCCTGGAAAAACTACTTAATTCTTAGCTGGCTCATAAAATAGTTTTATAACCCTTGTTTTTTCTATCACTTTAATATTAAATATAAATGTATTTTCGGGTTTATTTTATTAATAATACTTCGAAGCTTGTGACCTTTGGGAATCCCTTCAGGGACTTCGGAGTTAAACAAAATGAAATTTTGTTTCCAAAGCTTTGCTTTGGTGTTAATACAAACAGGGGCCCCACTTTGTGGGGAGTTATTCAAAATTATATGAGGAGAAAAAATGAGTCATTTAACAACACATGTACTTGATACCTCGATTGGTCATCCGGGAAAAGGAATTGCTGTTTTTCTTGAAGTCTTTAATGGCAGCGGATGGACTGGGTTTGCAGAGGGAGAAACCAATGATGATGGGCGTGTTCCTGATTTTATTCCTGAAGATGTTATTTTGGAAAAAGGCATATACAGAATTACTTTTGAAACCGAAGCCTATTTTAATGCCCGTGAAGTAAAGAGCTTTTATCCATATGTGGCGATTGTTTTTGAAATAGATAGTGGGGATCATTATCATGTACCTCTTCTGTTAAATCCATATGGGTATTCTACTTATCGTGGCAGTTAATTAATAATCTATTTTTTTTAAAGGGGAATTATTATGGATGTATCATTAAACTCTGAATCAGTTAAAGAAATTTTAGGTTCTCTCCGTGATGCAAATTTGATTTTAACCACCACTTATCCAGGTGAGTTACCGGACAGACAGCCTGTACATACTTTATATGGTGGAGCACAGCTTTTCAAGTCAGATTCTACAAAAAAAATTGGTAGTTTATCAGTCAGTAATTTTGCGGAATATGCACCAAATTTTGTTGTATTTGCCAAAGCTCTAAATTTACCGGGAAGTGAAAACCTGTCAACTAATGAATCAGAAATTAAAGCTCTTAGTGAAAAATTAAAAGCAAATCCTGAAGCGATGAAAGCTGAAAATGAAGCTGCCTGGATTGCTTATGCTGTATTTAATAAAATTGAACAAAAAATCCAAAAAGAAGCTGTTGAAGATTTTCGTATTGATTTTGAAGATGGCTTTGGTAACAGGCCAGATGACGAAGAGGATGCAACTGCAAAGTTTGCTGCTGAACAGTTGGCAATCGGTATGCAGGAAAATACAATACCCCCCTTTATTGGCATCAGAATTAAAACCTTTAGTGAAGAGTTAAAAGGGCGTGCTGTCAGAACCCTGGATATATTTTTAACTACATTGCTAAATAAAACTGGTGGCAAATTACCGGAAAATTTTATTGTCACCCTGCCAAAAGTAACTATTCCTGAGCAGGTTACGGCCCTGGTAAAATTATTTGAACTTTTTGAAGCAAAACATTCTTTGGCTCCAGGCACTTTACGACTGGAAATCATGATTGAAACCACCCAGGCAATCTTAAATACCAAAGGTGAATCAAATATTCTTTCACTGGTAAAAGCTGCAAAAGGTAGATGCAGAGGTGCTCATTTTGGAACATATGACTATACAGCATCATGTGATATTACCGCAAAATATCAGGCAATGGATCACCCCGTTTGCGATTTTGCCCGTCATATGATGAAAGTTTCTCTGGCAGGAACAGGAGTATGGCTTTCTGATGGAGCAACAAATGTAATGCCTGTTGGCCCGAACCGTGCTGCCAAAGATGGCCCTGGCCTTACAGAGGAACAAAAAGAGGAAAATATAAGAGTTGTTCATTCAGCCTGGAAATTAGCTTATGATCATTCAATGCACTCATTAATGCATGGGTTTTATCAGGGATGGGATCTTCATCCGGCACAACTGCCAATCCGTTATGCGGCCTGTTACACTTTCTTTTTACAGGGACTTTCACAGGCATCCATCAGGCTTAAGAATTTTATTGAAAAAGCGGCTCAGGCAACTCTTGTTGGCGATGTATTTGATGATGCAGCAACTGGTCAGGGATTATTAAATTATTTCCTGAGAGCAGTAAATTGTGGTGCTGTATCAGAAGATGAAGTAATAGCAACTGGGTTAACTCTTGAAGAAGTTCGTGGCAGATCTTTCCTGAAAATTTTACAAACAAGAAGAGGAAACTAAAAAAAGAGAACTTACCTTCGAGTAAGTTCTCTTTTTTAATTATGGAAATCGAAAAAAGAAAAAAAGATCATATAGAAATCTGCCTTAATAAAAATGTCCAGTTTGATAAATTTTCATCCGGGTTTGATGCCTATCATTTTTCACATCAGGCCTTACCGGAAATCTCCCTGGATGAAATTGACCTAAGTGTTACTATTCTTGGTAAAAAACTAAGTGCTCCAATTTTTGTTTCTTCAATGACTGGTGGTTTAGAGCAGGGGAAAAAGATCAATGAGAACCTCGCTATTACTTGCCAAAAATTAGGTTTGGCAATGGGTATGGGTTCTCAGAGAATAATTTTTGAAATGCCTGAAAGTGCCGATACTTTTAAAGTAAGACATGTTGCACCAGATATTCTGCTTTTTGGTAATATTGGAGCAGTTCAGTTAAATTACGGTTTTAGTGAAACAGAATTAAATGAAATTGTTCGTTCTATCAATGCTGATGCTCTGTTTTTGCACCTAAACCCTTTACAGGAAGCGATACAACCTGAAGGCGATAAAAATTTTTCTGGTATATTTCAAAAAATTTCTGATGTGGTTAAAAACCTTTCTTTTCCGGTTTTTATCAA
This sequence comes from uncultured Candidatus Sericytochromatia bacterium, assembly GCA_964422885.1. Lineage (GTDB taxonomy): Bacteria > Cyanobacteriota > Sericytochromatia > UBA7694 > JACMQJ01 > CAYRDV01. The sequence goes on along the minus strand of CAYRDV010000443.1, from coordinate 511 downwards.
AGAAACAGGTTGCGGTATTTCTGAAGAACTGGCTTTAAAACTTTCCAAAATCAAAATAGCAGGTATAGATGTGAGTGGTGGTGGTGGTACATCCTGGTCACTAATAGAATCATATCGTTCAAAAAATCCGCTTCAGGCAAGATTGGGAGAAGTCTTTAGAAATTGGGGGATACCTACCTCTGAATCATTGATTGCCGTAAAAAGTAATGCCGGGAATAAAATTATTTTTGCTTCTGGGGGAATAAGGTCTGGTATAGATGTTGCCAAAGCAATTGTTTTAGGAGCAGATGCTGTTGGAATTGCTTATCCCCTTTTGGAACCTGCAACAAAATCGACTGAAGCTGTAGAAGAAAAACTTCTGGAATATATTGAAGAGCTAAAGATTACTATGTTTTGCCTGGGTATTAAATCAATTGCGCAGTTGAAAAAAACGGATTTGTTGAAGAAAATTAAATAATAATATTAGAATTCATTTATGTTCAGTAAAATCGATAAGTTTGACTTTCTGCTC
>CAYRDV010000442.1:0-4878 GCA_964422885.1 uncultured Candidatus Sericytochromatia bacterium | reverse complement strand
AAAGTTTTGTCAGAACAAATTATTAATTGCGAATCTCTTAACAAAGACTGGGATTATACTCATAATCTTGGTGAAAGCAAAAATGAAACTTTTGAACTAAAAAAAGCTTTAATCTCAAAAATATTATTTGATATCATGAGAAAGCTGAAAGTCATCACCAGAAAAAATTTCTTATTAGCGATTCATTTTGCTTTTGCCAAAGCCCATAATATTGATATTACAAAAACAAAATGCATTGTTTTACATCACCACCATTTTAAAAATCGTGAAAAATTTGACTTTGTTGAAAAAAATAATTTATTTGATTTTATTACAAATTTTTTAGAAAAAAGTGAAAATATTCTTCCAAAAATAAAACAGGATTTTCCTCAATGTAAATTACTTGTTACAGTCAGAAACCCATTAGAAACATATAATTCAACAATGGAGCTCTCGAAAAGAAGTGATGGGTATATTAACACCCCAATCCATCTTTATAAACTATTAAATCTAATAATTTCTTGTCAGGAGCTAATAGAAAAAAAGCCCTTTGAAAATAACTCTAAAATTATCAAATTTGAAGAGCTACACCAGAATTCAGAATTTGTAATGAAAGATATTGCCAAATTTCTTGGAGTGAAATATTCACCTGTTTTATTAGAAAGCACTATAAATGGTAAAAAGTGGTGGATAAAAAATATAAATGGCCTAAACCCTGAATTAATAACAAACAAATGGGAATCGAATCTTGATAATGAAACAAAAGATTTAGCAATGTTCCTTTTGGGAAAATTAATTCGGAATTTGGGTTATGGGGAACAGTCAAGCCTGTTCCCTACACCATTAAAATCCTGTAAATTCTTTAATTCTGTAAATTCTGATTCAGACATTTTATTTTCGCCCAACGAATTTTACAGCCACATTATTAATCTTTACAGGAGCCTGAAACATTATCACTTTAATCAGGATAAAGTTACAATTGCTGAAATTTACCCTTTTTTACGAAGCAGTTTGATTTCATTTATAGGTAATAATTCTAGAATAGCTAGTTTAAATAATGAAATACATTTTAATAATATTAGTATTTCAATCCAATTTAATATTATTTCTGAATTACAAAAAAACACTGATAATTATTTAGTTCTTTTAAATTACTGGCCTTACAGCTCTTTACCTGTTGAATGGATAAAACCTTTAAATGAATTTTATGGTGAAATATGGCTTTCCAGTAAATATTCTCAAGAAATATATCTAAAATCAGGAGTTAAGGCAAATAAACTAAGGGTAGTATATCCAGGAATTGAAACTGATATATTTAAAAAAGAATCACACGAAAAGAGTGATTTTAAATTTTTGACAATATTGAATAAAAATATGGATACAGAAGTATTAATTGACACTTTTTGTCAGGTATTTCAAGATAAGCAAAATGTATCACTTTATATAAAGATATCTAATATTGAAGAAAATATTCAAGTTATAAATAAAATAAATTCCTTAAAAAATAATCCTTTGAATCCTAATATTCAAACAGTTTTTTTTGATTATATGAGAAGTAGTTTTACCGCAGTTTATGATGCTGATTCTATAGCAAAAATCTATAATTATTGTGATTGTTTTGTTTATCCATATAAAAGTGAAGGTTCCGTGCTAAATTTGTTAGAAGCAATGTCTTGTGAATTACCTGTTATCACAACCAGAGAAGGTGTTTCAAAGGAGATTTGTAATGAAGAAAATGCATATTTTATTAATTGCAACTATGTGAGAACCGAAATAGAAAATATTGATGGTTTTGAATTGGTTGATAAACTATCTGAATTCCAAAATGACAAGGAACATCTGAAACAATTACTCCTTCAAGTTTATAATAACCAATCAGAAGCAAAATTAAAGGGAATAAAAGGCAGGGAAACTGTTTTAAAACAATTTACCTGGAAGCATACTTTTGAGAATATAAATAAATTTTTGCTTTAAAAATTATTTCTGATAATTAAACCATGCAGGTATGCCAAATGACTGTATAATTTATACGGTTTTTAAATATCGTTATTTAAATTGTGAGAATAAATTATGCTTATTAATTGGGAATATAAGAAAAAATTATTAGTATTATCTTCACTTTGTTTCTTTTTAATTTTATTAATTGGCTGTCCTCAGCCAGAGCATGTAAATAAACCAATTGCTGCCCGACCTAGTGTAACCTTATCACCACCAATTGCTACTACACAAAGTTCAGAACCTAGTATTGCTCCGCCAACTCCAATGTGCTCAACAGCACCACCTGTATATGAATACTATACTGTGAATACAGATTCTACTAATTTTAAGAAAATAAATAATATTGATAATAATTTAGAAAATGGTTATCAGTTCATAAGCAATATGTCTTATCTTCCAGATGGTAAAAATTTTATTTTTAGTATAAATGATCGAATTATTAAATTAAATAGTGAAACTGGAGAAAAAAATGTCTTAATTTATAATGCATTTGGAAATATTCTGTCTCCTGATAGAACCAAAATCCTTTATGAAAAATATCAATCTAACACAAAACAAATATTTGTTACTGATATTGATGGAAGTAACCCAAAGATTATAAATTCAGCTCCTGAAAATGGTTATTCATTTATTAAATGGTCACCTGATAGTAGTAAAATTCTCTATTCACAAAACATGTATGATTCAGAACGCAAAATTATATTTAAATTGTTTGTAAAAGATATAAATGGAAATGAACTATACAACACACTAATTAATGGTATATTTTATGACGATTATCTGTCCTGGTCCCCTGATAGTAAGAAAATAGCCTATCTTGACGAAGGGACATATCCTTTGAATATGTCTATTATCGATTTACAAAGTACAACATTATCCAAAATAATTGATGATTCGATTCCCAAGAGTATTTTAAGTTGGTCTTCTGATGGGCAAAAATTATTTTATATTTCAAAGCCAGATAATATAAAAAATGAGCTTTATTATTTTGACACTATAAAAAAGAACAAAACAAAAGTTACAGATATTACTTCATATAATGTTTCGCTTTCCAATGACTACAAATATTTAATTTATAGCTTAACTGAAGACAATTTAAATAATATTTATCTCTTAAATACATCCGACTTATCAGTTAAGAAACTGACCAGCTTTAATTTAAAAGAAGCATTGTTCGGGGCTGTATGGTCGGATGATAATAAAAAAATAGCAATAACTATTTCCACAAATTATATGGGAGAAAAATATAAGGATCAGCAAAACACTGATTTATATTTAATAAATAATGATGGAACAAACAAGCTTAGATTAACTAATAGTCCCGTATCAGAACAGAAACAAAAATGGTCACCCGATAATAAATTATTATTCTTCACTTCAAATATTTCCCTGAATAAAAATTGCCAGCGAGACCTTGTTGAAAACTGGAACTATGCTAAACAATAACAGTTAGTTTTATCTTACATTACCCTCAACAAGTGGAGGAAACTGTGTTTCAAGCTTAAGAGGCTGTGAACCATTATATGCAAGGTCAACTCCTACTCCTCTTCCAAGCCATCCGGTATTACTATAATATTTAAAATCAAAACCAGGGTTGAGTTTATAAGCCACTTTTTCACCATCAATCATTTTGTTTATTTTATAAGTACCTACTTTAAGATAACCTTTTTCTGAATCTGAAAAACTCTGCTCTGTTCTAACATTACCTCTTAAATATAAGTTACCATTTTTACCAAACCTGATTCTGCCATCCATTTTAGTATATTTATTATTTATTAAGGTTTTTCCTTTACTCTCAATATACAAGTAAAAGAAATTAAGTTGTCCACCAGTATATGAATTTACATTATGTGTACCAATAATTGAATGAGATTCTAAGAATAGCTGAGCAAAAGGATCTGGGTCTCCTGATTCATTTTCCTGTACCGCATCATTAAAAATAGCTCCAGGGCGATTTGTTCCTTTGGTATCTTTAAGTCTGATAAACCCATTAAATTTCATAAAAATACAATTTTTTTCAGGTGATTTAGCTTGTACCTGAACAGGATTGTTATCAATTGGGGCATTCAAATCAATTGTATTGATATTAGTACTATTACAACCTGAAAGTAAAAAAATTGCTGAGAATAATATTGATAATTTTTTCATAAAATTTTTAACCTTTTAACTCTTAAATATCTACGCTTTATATTTACTATATACAGGTTTTTATAGAAAAACTTGCATTTTTTAATTGAAGATTAAATAGAATATATATAACACTTAACTTTGTATGCCTGATAAAATAAATTATATGATATAGAAAAGAGGAAAATTATGTGCTCAAAAATTGAAAAACCATTTACTGTTGAGTATAATGGAAAACCAATTAAATTATGGACTGATATTTCAGAGGTGGAACCGGAAGCAATGAACCAGCTTTATCGGATATCAAGACTACCTTTTATCTACGAGCATGTAGCTGTAATGCCTGATGTTCATGTTGGTAAAGGAGCTACAGTTGGCTCGGTAATAGCTACAAAAGGAGCGATAATTCCTGCCGCAGTCGGTGTAGATATAGGCTGTGGTATGCTTGCGGCAAAAACTAATCTGAAAGCAGAAAATCTTCCAGATACACTTACATCTATGCGAAATAGAATTGAAGAATTTGTACCAGTCGGTTTTTCTTACCATGATAGTGAAAAGTTCGGAGAATATCTTGATTTTTCAAAACTTACAGTTTATGACGAACTGGATAAACAGACTGTAAATAAGGCCGCAAAACAGGTTGGTACTCTTGGAGGAGGAAACCATTTTATTGAGATTTGTCTGGATCAGGAAAAAAATGTCTGGATAATGCTCCACAGTGGTTCCAGAAATATCGGGAAAACTGTTGCTGATACTCATATTAGAATTGCCAGA
>CAYRDV010000441.1:0-4898 GCA_964422885.1 uncultured Candidatus Sericytochromatia bacterium | reverse complement strand
CACTGGCACAGAAACTGTTCTCTGCTGTTTCCAAGATCATTAACGTTCACAACACTAACCTTGATACTGTTGTTAACTTAATCAGATAATTTATTAAAAAAAAGAGAGGTCTCCATAAGGAGACCTCTCTTTTTTTCAATTTAAATTTAAATTACAATTTTTTTTTCTGGGTAATAACCTTTCTTAATTACGAGTATAATTCTTTACTAGTGTTTGAAAAAAGTATTACTTAGAACAAAAAGGTCAATGAACGAAAAAAAAGACTTCTTTAGGACTTTAGGCGAAAAGGTTATTATTTATAGAATTCCAATACTAATTTTTTGGATTGTATTGACACTTTTTGCAGGATTAGGGGCCTTAAATGTTCATAAAATTCTGCAAGGAGAGGGCTCATATGTAAAAGGCAGTGAATCTTATGAGCAAAGTGAGCTTATTACGAAACATTTTCCGCAACAATATACAAAAAATATCATTGTTACTTTAAAAAGTAAAAAATTAACAATGGATTCACCTGAATATATACAGGCAATTGAAAAAATAGAAACATTTGCTAAAAGTAAAAAAGAAGTAGGAGCTGTATTTGATTACAAATTAGAGCCTGATTTTGCAAGCAAAGATAAGAAATCAACCTTTATATTACTTGGTCTGACTGATGATTCAGCAGAAATCAGTAGTGAAGATGCAGATATAATTACCCGTAACATAAAAAAAATAATTATTGATCCAGACATTGAGATGCATATAACAGGAAGTGCCGTAATAGTAGGTGATATAACCAGAATTAGCGGGAATGACAGTGCCCGTGCCGAAAAAAGAATACTGCCAATTGTTATAGTTTTATTGATTTTTGTTTTCGGAGCCATCGTTTCAGCTTTATTACCAATAGTATTAGGCTTTATGAGTATAATTATTACACTTGGTTGCTTATTCCTTATCGGACATTATTTTGAGCTTACAATGTTCTGCAAAGCAATAACTTCAATGATGGGACTGGGCGTTGGTATTGATTATTCACTTTTTATGGTAAGCCGCTTCAGAGAGGAACTAATAAAGGGGAAAACGCCAAAACAGGCAGCAATTGATACAACAGCAACTGCCGGTAAAGCGGTATGTTATTCAGGTTTTGCGGTAACAGTTGGCATGGCAGCTTTATTGATCCCCAATTTACCTTTGACACACTCAATAGGATTTAGCGGAATTCTTGTGGTTACTATTGCGATTCTATTATCTTTAACTCTGTTGCCAGTAATATTTTCATTGGTAGGGGAAAGGATTAATTCACCAAGAGCATTTCACCGTTTGGTAAAGTTATCATCAAGCCCTCAGAATTTTTGGCTAAACTGGTCAAAAATGGTGATGAAAAGACCTGTTACTTTTTTTGTTTTAGGACTTGTAACCCTTTTAATGATAAGCTCGTTTACCCTTTCTATGAAATTATGGAATTCAAGTGTTTTATTAATGCCAGAATGGCTTGACTCCAGAAAAGGGTTTGTTCATGTCCTGGAAATAGATCCCAGCCGTAAATTTTCACCAGTTGGTGTAAGTTTTGAAACAAAAGACGGAAGCAGTATTTATGATCGAAAAAATATTAAAGAAATATATGAATTTAGCGAAAAAGTTCTGGGAAATGAAAATATTAAAAAAGTCCTGGGAATAGTAGATCCATCTACAAAAACAAGCTTAGAAGCCTACCAGAATTTTTATACAAATGCTTTAATGATGCAAAATCTTCAAATGACCCCACAAAATCCATTTGTTAATCAGGAAGGAACAAAAACAATAATGTGGGCCATTCATCGCAATTCAGAAAACGAAACAGAAGATTGGAATACAGTTATTAGTTTAAGAAAAATAAGAGATAGCTTTGTATCTAATAATCTAAAAATTTTAATTGGTGGTGGCGGTTCTACAAATGTAGATTTCCAGAATGCCGTATATAAGCATTTCCCACTAATAATTTTATTAATCGTAATTGCTACCTATATTATTATGTTTTCTTTACTTGGTTCTATCATCTTACCTTTTAAAGCCATTTTTATGAATATAATATCTGTAACATCAAGTTATGGCTGGTTAATTCTGGTATTTAAATACGGAGTAACCGCAAATATTCTTGGAATAACTCAATTACCCGGAGGACTTTTAATAATAACTCCTCTGGTACTTTTCTGCATAATATTCGGGCTGAGTATGGACTATGAAATATTTATGATGAGCCGGATCAAAGAAGAATATGATAAATCAAATGATATTGATTATGCTGTATCGATGGGCCTGGAAAAAAGTGGTGGTATTATAACCAGTGCAGCATTGATTATGATCATAGTTTTTTCAGCCTTCTCATTTTCAAATGTTATTATGGTGCAGGAAATCGGGCTTGGCCTTTCAGCAGCAGTTTTTATTGATGCTACCATCATCAGGATTATGCTTGTTCCATCAATTCTAAAAATTCTGGATAAATCAGCCTGGTGGCTTCCTAAAGCATGGAGAGATAAATTTATTTTAGTTAAACTTGAGCATTGATTTAAAATCAGATGAAAATTAAAGATAAATTAGGCATCTTATTTAATTCACCAGATGTCTATAATTTTTATAAAAATATTTTTCCTTACTTAAAAATTCCTTTTGAAATAGTAGTTATCTGTAAATCAGAAAATGAGTCTAAAGAAGTTATCAATCTGGCAAATGAAAAAAATCTCCAATATATTCTGCTTGAAGATGTTTTGAAGCAAAATTTTAAATATCAGTATCTACTTTCTCATCATCCCTGTGAGTTATATAAGCAGTTAAAAGATATTGCAGTATTTAATGTCAGGTACATTTACGGGTTAGGTATTGAAAAATGGCATTATTCTGACTGGAATAAGTATTATGATATTATTCTTTGCTTTGGGCCTTATCAGGCAGAGCGTTTAATGATATTTGAAAACTCAATGAAAATACAAATCGGTTATCCAAGATATGATAGCTTTTTTAATCATAATTTTGGTTATATGGAATTATTAAAAAAATATAACTGTAAATCTGATAAAAAAACGATTCTATGGTTACCAACAGTAGGCCCCATGGCCTCAATAGAAAGCTATGCTGAATCAATATCTAATTTGACTGATGATTATAATGTTATTGTAAAACCTCATCCTCATTCCTTTACATATGAAAAAGAAAAGACTGATTTATTAGAAAAATATCCTTTTAATTATATTGTTAAGGAAACATCCGATATCAGTGAACTATTTTTCATCTCTAACTTTGCTCTTTGCGATTATGGTGGTACAGCCTTTGGAGCAATATATACAGACAAAAATTTATTACTACTTAATGTTAATGAACGGGAAAAAGATGTTTTATATAGTGATGATTCAGCGGATGTTTTTATCAGAAAAGAAATACTAAATATTGAACCGGAAAATAACGATAACGTTTTACGGGATATTATCAAAAATAACGATTATTGGAAATCACAGTCTTTAATAAGAAACACCTTACGTACTAAATATTTTGCACCTTATTTTGGGTTTTCGGCAAATATCATGGCAAGTGTTTTAAATAATCTGGAAATAATATTAAACAATCATGGTTCTGAACAGGTGTTATATAACAAAGCAATAACGATGATCAAAAATAATAAGCATAAAGACGCAATGCCAATACTTTCAGAATTAATTGAAAAAAATTATAAAATACCGGAAATTTTTTATTTTACTAACCTGTGTCTGCAAAATAGTAATACAGAAAAAAATTAATTTTTAGAGATATTTATAGCAAGCATCGCATTTTTTAAGCCTTTTAATATTTTTTGAAAATAAAATCCTTTTTCCTGTGATTCTTTTACTAAAATATTTACCGATTTAAAAAAACCAGTTTGACTGGAAATAAAATCAAATAAAAGGTCTTTGTCATGTATTTTATATGCGGTCTCAAACGCTTTTATTGCCTGATGAAAAGACTTAATTTTTAAATAATGACTGCCAAGGCAATACCAGAAATATAATGAAAGGCCAAAGCGTTCAGTCCCTTTAATAATAAACGTCTCAATTTTTGAGATATCCAAATTAAGTTCAGATGAAAATAAAATCAGATTAGAGGTACTCAAAAGCTCAATATCTATATTTTTTTCTTTTTTCGAAAGTTCAAGAGCCTGAAAAAATAAATCTCCAGAAAGATTTTTATTTACGGTAATTAATTTTTTCGCCCGAAAAAAACAATTAAAAGAAGTTTCCTCTACACTCATTGCATCAAGGTTGGCTTGAAACTGATTAAATAAATTAAGATATTCTGAATCTGAAATTTTAGAAATATAAAATTCAACAGCATCATTTTCCTGAAGATGATAATAACAATTGGATAAATTCAAATAAATATATTCAATATTCAGGTTTTCTCTGGGAGTATTATAGATATAGCATCCTTTCGATTTACTCTTAACCAGATAAAGAATAAAATTCATTACTTTAATCGCCATAATAAAATTTTCAGTGACAAAAAACCACTGGTAAAGCCTTTGTAAAAGATTAATAGATAAAGGAAACAGCTCAAGTCCACTAACCAAAGTTTCCCAAAATTTTAGCACTTCATTTTCACTAAAAAAATAATCTGCTGATGTGATAAAAAAAGATTCATAAAGCTGTTCAAATGTTTTGTTTTCAAGTTCCTTTATTCTTTTGGCAATATTATCGATCTCATTCACTAATAAATCATTATTTAGGCTTTTATCAAATAAATTTTCCTTAAATAAAAAAATGTCATATCTTAGAATCTTTTCGGTCTCATCTGATATTTTTTCAACAGATTTAAAAATTAGCTCTCTGTTTCTTTTACCTTTCTCAATTGTGCGTTCGCTCATATCAAAGTGTAAAAAATATAATTCAGAAAAACTTATTTTCATCGTTTTTTTA
>CAYRDV010000440.1:0-4902 GCA_964422885.1 uncultured Candidatus Sericytochromatia bacterium | reverse complement strand
ATATCGTGGTACGACAAGCTGGAACACTTATCCAGATCGATACCAAGGTTATCAACTCCAGGAATAGAGCCATTAGCGAAAATACTGTTCTGGGTAATCCATACCCTGTTTGTTGCAGATACATGAATACCTATACCACCGGACTTTGTAACATAATTCCGGTAAAGCTTTACGATTGAGTTTGAATTTATCCCTTTCACACTAATGTTGATAGGTTCATTTGAAGGAGAGCCGCTTAATACCTTACCGTTATTTTCATAAGTATTTTCCTGAACAACAAGATTATTTATAATAACCCCTGCGTTATAACCCAGCTCACTACCTGCACCCTGTTGATCATGAATATAATTATATTGAATCAGATCATCCTGTCCTGCTCCTATTAAAAGAATACCATCATAAGTAGAAGTTTGTCCGGCAGCCGGCCTTCCAACCTCATTGTATTCAACCAGCAAACGAGCTGCTCCTGCACCAGTATTTCCTCTTCTAATTCCTGAACGATCGCATTTTACATAATTATGTCTCACTGTTATATCCTGGGTAGTATTGCCAACATCAATACACCATTGTTCTCCTGAACTACTTGTGCCTGACTGACCTGCCGCAGAAAGTGTTTCAGTACCATCAGCATTCATACCTACAAGATTATCCTCAACTAATGAAAAATTTCCTAAAGTCCTTACTCTTGATTTGGCAAATGCTAAGTTCTTTACTGTAAAGTTGGTTGCAGTATTTGTTCCAGCAAGTACACGATCAGTTGCGCCTGAGACAAGCTCTACTTCAGGATTACTGAATTTGGGTAATACAGTCTGCGAAACGCCAACAAAAAAAGCTGTTCCAACCTGACCAGGGTTTGTTTCCCCACCTCCGGCTGTGGTTACATTGTCAGTCTGGGTACTACCATCAACAGTAGTATCGGATACTGTTACACTTAAATCTGCTGATAATGTGATACTTGCAGCACCATAAGAATTAAGCTGATTCGCATAAGTAGTATTATGTCCTGGATTAGCAACACCATTGGGAATCATAAATATTGAGACTTCTTTTCCTGGTGTTTGCCCAACCTGAGATAAGCCGGAATTACTTAATAAATTGCTGTTTGTAATAAATTGCCTTAAAGAACCCTGGCAAGGTACAGTACCACTACAATCATTAGTATTTACAATAGTATCAAAGTTATAACCGAAGTCTACCCCTGTAATATCGGAAGTTGATAATGTAACAGCAGTTATTGATTGTGGTGTCAGAGATGCAGTAGTCAAAGCAGCCAGGGTTGTGCTTCCGTTTCCAGAATCTACTTTTGTTGGTACTTCACCACCAACATGATCGGTAACATCAACAGCCGTTCCCGTACTGGCATTGGTTCTGAAAGTCTGAGTACCAATTTCAGTACTTGTTCCGGTTCTTGATGATTTTACACCGCTATTTACAACTCTAACAGTATAGCTTCCTGCTGCCAGTGAACTAAAAGTATATAAACCACTGGCATTAGTAGTTGTAAAAGTTGAAAAAGTTCCAGCACTGTTATATAACTCTACCCGAACCCCTGATCTTACTACACCTGATGAAGCAGTTAGATTCCTTCCTGCTCCACCACCATAATTTACATCCTCAAATACTGTTCCTGATATTATTGAAGGTTGAATACTAATTAGATAATCCTCTACTTCACCATCAACAAAAGAGCCTGATGGAGTACTTGTTGTCATACCATTTACAGAGCGCGTAATTCTAAATCGTGCATAGGTAGCTCCTGCAATAATATTAGGCCCACTCCCTCCTATATTATTCCAGGTTAAAACTCCGCTTGTTCCATTATTGTTAATTGTTATAGTAACTCCCTCATCTGACTGAAAAATACCATCCCTGTCAAAGTCAATCCAACCTGCTAAAGTAGCGGTTCCCCCAGTAGTATTTGTAACACTTACGGTTGTACTATAAGAGGTTGTACTACTTGTCAAGCTTGAAAAAGAGGCTACAGCATCCTCATCATCAGTTCCGGTCGTATCATCTGTTGTTCCTGTTCCGCCTGAAGGTCCATCTGATTCGATATCAAAAAGGCTACCTAATTTAATAGTGTTATCTTGTTTATGAAGAGCACCATTATTGATTAAAGTTGTTCCGTAAGAATCTGGAGCATCACCATAATCCCGTAAATCATCATCTACAATGGTGTATGTAATTGAAGCATTTACTGTACCAGTCTGGCACAAAGTTGGCCCTGATCTAAATATGGTAAGAGCAGCAGTTGTTGAAAGTGAGATTCCAATTGTTCTGTTAACTTCGGGATTAGTGTTATTAATTATAGTAAGTGGAACACTGATATATGTTGTTCCATCATAAGAACCTGCCGGAACAGTTACGCTTGAAGGTAAAGTATAATCTGTGCCATTTACCGCAGTTCCTGATGTAGCAAGATCTATAGTCTGAGCAGAAGAAAGAGTACCATTAATTCTGATTCTTACAGTAGGACTAGTTGTGCTTTCAGAATTACTTATAGTACTATTTTCTAATTCAAAAAAAGCAGCCAGACCTGTAAGGGTTATATCATCAAGAAAATTACCAAAGCTTCCGGCATCAACAGATTCAAAACCCATTGGTATTGATGTGGCCTGTGAAACACCTGGTGAATAGTTTTTTGAGTATGTTCCCCATGCCCCAGTACCAGTAGAATAAGTCGGTGTTTGATTTACACCATCAAAAACAAGTCGCATTGTATCTAGAAATGTTGGAGAGCCACTATTTCCGGTTCTTGCTCTGTGAGAAAAGCCTAACGTAGCAGTTCCATCACTGGGAACAAAGCAAATGTTTTGATACAACCGTGAAGATTGAGTTGCATTAAGTTCTGCAAAATAAGTACCCCCATTTGATGGAACACCATTAAAACCAGTATGCCAGATTTCAATCAGATGATCTGGTGATGAGGTAATCCATCCTGAAACACCTGTATCAGAAGTCTGAATAAAAGTTGCAGGAGAAGGAGGTGTTATCTCAAAACCCGGATTAATAAATGACCTTGTTGGTGTCTTTACAGTATCAACGGCAAATGCTTTTTGAAATATGCTAAAAATAAGTAAAAAGGAAAAAACAAAAGTAAATTTAGACAATATTTTCAAATTATCTTTAGTTTTTTTTATTTTATTCAATAAATATTTTTTATCCACTATTACATTACCTAATTAGTCTTATACAAACAAAATAAACATAAACAACACTTTTAACATTTTATTTTCATTTACCTGACTATTGTTATTTTTTGTCAAGATAAATGTTAAAATTTTTTTAGAGTTTCCTCTTTTTAATCAAAATAATTTACATCTATCAATATAAAGATAGATTTTGTCAAGATAAATGTTAAAATTTTTTTAGAGTTTCCTCTATTAAAATTTTTTACCTTACATAAATAACAATTTAATACATTTTCGTTTCGACTTCGCTCAACGAACTTTCACAAATATCTTTCTGACCAATTGTACCCTGAGCGGAGTCGAAGGGTTATTTTTTTGCCAACTCATTATCCAAATTCTTTTTAGTCACAATTCCCTGGCTTCCCCATAAATCGCCAATACTATCAAACTTAATGGTCATATTTACAAAAGGTCCCTGTGCTGTATAGTTGGTAGTTATCAGATCCTTATCATTATAACCAAACAGGTTGTAACCTGCGCCAATCCTCAAATCTTTTATTGGGAAATATCCTAACTCAGCAGTGAAATCATTATTACTGGTGGCTGTTTCAAACTGAGTCAGATTTCTGAATTCAGCAACGGCATCAAAGTTATAAAGAAATTTATAGGTAACTCTGGCCAAACCGAGAGAAATATTTGAGTTTACAGCCTTAAAGCCAGCTGTCTGATCAAATGAGTTTTTCAGAGCCATTTTTGTATAAATCTCCCAATCATAAGCTGGTTGGAAAAATCCTTCAAAAGAAACAATGTGATTAGTTACATCAGATATCTGTCCAATACCTGAATTATTTTTCTTAAGCTGATATTTTAGTAAAGCATTAAAAAAGTCATTATATAAAGGTCTGTAGGCAAGACCAAATAATCCTTCAGAAAACCCTCTTCTGGTCTGATCAACAGACATATTAGTGTTAAATCTGCCAAATAATCCGAAATCATCACCTAAAGCACCGGCTATATTCAAATTAAACAGATTACTACCTGTTTTACCATCTCTCATATCGTACTTGATTGAGCTTCTGAGGCCGATAAAAGTAGGATTATATTCGGCTGAAAGAGACCAGGCATTGTGATCATCACTAAAATTAAGAACCTGACTTGCGCCCATTACTCTTTCATAAGCAACTCCAAGAGCAAGACCCGGTAATACATTTATCCTGTTATTAAGCCCAATGCTTGACTGACCGGCTCTACCATCGAGAGCACCATCAATCTGATATTTTGTGCCAACATTTATCGAATTAAAATAAGTTCCACTATTTCTAAAGTTTGTATCTACACCAACAGCTGTCGCTGTTACCAGTTTTTCCTTTTCAAAGAAATTTTGTTTTGCATAAAGCTTAACATTATCAGTAAGGGCATAATCGGCACCGATAGTTGTAACAGTTGGTTTTTGCTGATCCACATTGCCAAGAACATTTTGTTCTCTGGTCGCATTAAGAGAAATATTAAAGAAAGTAGGTGTTTTATAACCGATATTAACTAATCCAGCCATTAAACTATTGGTCTGGTTCTTAGGATCAGGAAAATATCTTGCTTCAAAACCAGCACTGATATTATGAGAGAAAATATCCTGGGATACTCTTGTATTTAATGCCTGTAACAATTGCTTACTGGTAAAATTATTATCCCTGTTATAATCAACGGAAAGTGTTGTTTTTTCAAACGGCTTATAATCACCTTTAAACGAATATCTTTCAGAGTTAGGAGCAAA
>CAYRDV010000439.1:0-4921 GCA_964422885.1 uncultured Candidatus Sericytochromatia bacterium | reverse complement strand
GGCTGTTTTTATAAATTCGGTATTTAAGTTTTTTACCAGGTACGGTTAACCCTTTATTGTTTAACAAAACAGTATTTATTTCCGTTTCATTTCCTACCTTCATATAACCATAATCCATATCTGGTTTTTGAATACCAACATATGATTGATATGGGTTTACTGGAATGACCAGGCTATTTTGTGTATCTCTTCCCCCTTTTTCAATTACCCTGGCATTTAATAACACATTAATTGATGCCGGAACCTGGGTAAATATTGGAAGTTTCCACTCAATATCTGCTTTCCCCTCTTTATTTAGAATTCCATTAAATATATTTTCGCTAAATTCTTTATAATCTATAGACTCATTGGAAAAAATATAGCCCGGAAATTTCTCAAAAACTTTCTCACTGCTTTTGACTGAAGCTGTCACTTCAGCCTGAAGATTTGCTGCCGGGTTCCCAAACAGGTAATTTGATTTAAGGTTAAATCTTATTACTTTATCATTACTTTCTAATACTTTTTTCTCAGTCTCAAATTTTACTTTTAGACGATTGGGAATTACTGTCTCGATTTTAAGAGAGTAATTAAAGGTTTTACTGCCAGCAATAATTTCTGCTCCCCAGTTACCAGTAGGATCATTTTCTGAACTATTAAAAGCAAAGCTGTAAAATCCATCTTTTCCTTCTTTATTGGTTTGTTCATATACAACCTGATTTTTGGGATTATATATTTTCAGGGTTAAAGGATGATTATCAGGAAAAGTATTGTCCTCATTACGAGCAATTACTGAAATGTTAATGGTGTCACCCGGCCTGTAAACACCTCTTTCCGTATATATATAAACCATCGTACCATCTGGTGTAATTTCGTCACCTCCGGTATCAAAAGTTGAGAGATTCCAGCCCATTTCATTAAGTTGAATTACACTTCTCTGTTCACTTTTTTCTCCTTCAACATAAAAAACTTCTTCTTTTATATCCTCAAAAACAGCTTTACCATCCAGAGATGTAGTACTTGTACCAAGTATCTGATTTTGATAACTTCGAAGTGTAATCCCAACTCCATTTAAAGGTGAGGCGGAAATTAGATCATTGGCATAAACTATATGCTGTTTAAAACCTTTTTTATAGGTAAGACCAATATCACTCAGAATTAGTGCTTTATATACCCTTCCATGCTCACCTGCATAGCCTTCCCCATTGGGATTAGTGTAATAATAATCTTCTTCATATTTAGTTTCTTTTTCTTCACTAAAGGTATAAAGCATATTTTCTTTTTCAAAGGACAATGTAACAAGAAAAAGCCCTTTTTCTCCAGGTTGAATAAGTTTTTTTAGATCAAGTTCATGCTGAAGCCAGATATTTTTTTTCTCACCAATTTCCAGTTCCTGAACGGCTACATTTACACCAACACGTTCAACTGAATAACTGTCAAAGCTTTCATTTCTGTTACTGTTACTGCGTAATTGCTCAGTTTGTAAAAACTGCCCAAGGTTTGACTCAAAAACTTTTTTTATTTCCAATTTTGCTTTTGATAAATTCATTGTTTTAAAATATATTTTCTGGTGGTTGGATGAAGGAAGAAAAACCCCATCACTGGAAAAACTTATTTGTGGTTTGATATCATCGAAGGAAATTAGTTTTGTAAATTCAGATTCAGTTTTTGTTTCCCATTTACTTTTAATTCCAGATGAAATGTGAAGGTTATATTCTTTTCCATGTTTAAAATCACCCAGTATTGTTATTTTGTTTTCATCTTTTTTTAATTTTATTTCTAATGCTGGTTCAATTCTTACAAACCCTGTAATATCCTGTTCTGCTTCAAGTTCATCAGTAAAATTAATTTCCAGACCAAGCTGGTGTTCCTGTTCAATATTTTTGATCTCTGTTACTTTTACAATATTTACCTTTTCAAGATTAAAAGCTTTAGTATACTCATCAGAAATATTCAGTTTTTCTTTATTTACTTTTAAAGTAAGTCTTTTTTGTTCATGGTTTCTTTTTAGCATTGTTGATTTAAAGATAAAATGAGTGTTCTTTTCTTCAGGCACAGACCATTCCAGATTTATAGGTTCATTCATAACTGTTAAATGAACAGAATCTTTTAAATCTTCAATATTTGTTGGAACATTAAAATCAATTTCACCCTGATAAAAAACATTTACAGGTGAGTCTGGGTTTACCTGGGTAAAATCTCCATCGATGTTTTCAATTTCTCTACTAATAGTCTGGAAGGAAAAATCCAACTCTTTTGCTTCGGGATAAATTTCAGGAGCTATAATTTTATTCAGCTTTAATTTACCAGAATATAGTGTTTTTAAAGGTAATTCTTTTTCAGGTAAAAAAACTAATGTTCTTTCGTCTTTCCATTTAGTAATACCATTAATATATGGTTCAAATAAGAAAAGGTTTTCACTTACTTCTTTTCCAACCTGATCTTTTTCAACTTGCGGAGAAACAAATTTAACAGTTATTTCAGTTGTTGGCGGTATAATACCTGAAGTAACATGGGAAACAGCCTTGGCAATTTCCAGTGTATATCCACTATCATTAATCTTTATTTCTCTTTTATTACATCCGGAAATATCAAAAATTAATAAAAGGGAAATTATGAAAATTAAAGTAAAACTTCTAAATTTTTTTAAATATGAGGGAACTTTGATCATTGGTGTCAGCTACTTTCCTTTTTGCAATTAAATATAATCTTAATTTCTGCAAAAATATCTGATTATTATATTACCATTATCATAGGTATCTATACATATAAGTTTGAACGTAATAAAATTGTTGAGGAAAAATTCCTGAATCAATATAATTATAAAATTTCAATAGGCGAAAAAATTTATAGTGGACTACTTGAAGAAAATGGAGTTGCCATAATTGAAAATGTTAATCTAAAAAAGAATGATTTTGAACATGTAAACCCTCAATTAAGTATATTTTTAAATGATAATAATATTTATCCTTTAGAGGAGGTTCAAATGACTATTGGAGAAGCTATTGCTCTTATTACTATTTCGGATTCTAAAAATTTTTAATAATCAAGTTCCAAGAAATCGCCTTCAAGTATTTCATTTAGTATGTTCCCCCAAAGTCTGTTGGCCTGGTTTATTTTTTGGACAATAAGCTCAAATAACTGATTATCCATTTTTAAATCATCTATAAGTATGAGAAGGTTAATATCTTTTGCTTCCAGTTTTAGAAATAAACTATTTAAGATAGTTTTATTCTGGCAATCACTTCTTTGAAGTATATTATCAAGGATTTTTAAAATGATGAATTTATCTTTTTTCTTTAGTCTAAATGAATAGGTTGAAATAATTAAATCTATCTTTTGTTCAAGATTTAAACAGTTCAGGTATTTATTTAGCTTCTCATTTGTTATGTTTATATCCATTTTCTTTGATATAAAGCTAAATTGATACCAGGGTAGCTTTTGAGACTTTAAATCAGTATTAAAAAATTTATCAGGTATTCTGGGAATGTTTTTATCACAGGATGAAGTACTTATTATAAAAAAAATTTTAGATTTAAGGATACTAATATCAATGATTTCTTCTCTTCCCCAGGGATTTATTATTCTGATATCCTGGAGCTTATTGTCAAAATCTATTACATTTACAGCGTGTAATGTATGAGAACCACTATCAGTATAATGGATAGAAATCTGAACAGGATTTGACTTTGATGGTTTTGTGCTTTTAAGAATCTCCACTATTTGCTCTGGTGAATAATCAAAATTTTTGTATAATTTGAAATTATCACCAAAAAGCATCTGATAAGCTTTAAATGTTGTATTTGAGGTTAAACCTCCATTTATCCCTAATCTACTAAATAGATGCTTTTCTGTGTTGCATAATAAAAAAATAGAATTTTGAATTAATTTACATGATATAGACCTTGAATCATTTTTGCTCTCTAAAAATGACCAGTCAGGATTAATTAATTGTTTTTTCAGGGAAAAATAGGTTTTATTCTGAGCCAGGGCATCAATAATGTTTAAATACTCTAATGGCTCTCTTATCGCTAATTGTGTCTGAATACAGGTAACAGAGCAGGTATTTAATTCCTGTTGGGAAATAGATGAAGGAATGGATAAATCACGAAGGCAGGATAATATTAATAATAGGGCTTCTCCTGCTCTTGAATCATATCCAGAATTAAGCATAGCGATTAATTTATCAAATATTTTTATAATCAATACCTGATTAAAACCTGAAAAGGAATTGATTATAAGCTCATGGCAGTAAAATAATATTTCCCAGGCTTTGTTACTCCTGTGTTTACCAACCTGCTCAATGAATTCAATAAATTTTAAATATAATTCCTGTTGATTATGGATATTTATGTAATTAGTTATTTCTGAAACTATTTTATTAGCAGAAAAATTTGAATTATTTATAGATTCTTTTATCTTTGATAAACCTGTATCTTTTAGGATAAAAGCATTTAAAGGGTTAATTTCAAATATTGAATTTTCAGAAAATGAATTCTTATTTTTATGGTCTTTTAAACTATTGTCTTCTTTCAGAAATTTTATCGCTGTCATAATATTTATCCAAAAAAATTTTTAATTAGAATCTACCAAAGTTTTTTACTATCCGGTTTTGGTAAAAATAGAGAAATTATTTATTATTCCTTGCTTTAAGGCTTTAAAAATTAATTTTGAATTTCAGGGTTTTTTATAAAACTTTTATACCACTCATATTTTATAGCCAGATATAATTTAACTGGTTAATTTTGTGAAATAAAGGCGGTTTTTAGTCATGAGTATAAAATATGAAGATACCCAGATTATTATTTTTGAAAATAAATTAGAAATAAAGAGGTACTACTTTCCTTTAGGCTCATCAAAAGATATTAAATTTTCTGAGATTAAAGATATTAAAGAAATTGATTTGAATTTGGGAAATGGTAAAGGTAGGCTTTGGGGTATGAGC
>CAYRDV010000438.1:0-4931 GCA_964422885.1 uncultured Candidatus Sericytochromatia bacterium | reverse complement strand
CACCAAGTACAACATTACCGCCCCCACCGACTGCACCGGGAACAACCACAACTCCAGGTACTACTTCGCCTGTTACAAGAACCGATTCTTTTACTCAAATCGGTGGATTGGTAGGAGCACTTGCCGGAGGTGGCGCAGCCAGTTTTAAATTCTCAGCAACTTTTTCATCAAGCTTAAAATCAACAATTTCAACAATAAAAACAACTGAAGGCGGATTTGGCAGTAAATTTAAAGCTAGTATGCCTGGACTGAAAGCAATTGGTATGACTGAACTAAAATCAGCTGGTATCGGTGCAATTGTATCCGGTGCCGTATCTGCTATTACCAACGGAATTGATGTACTTCAGGGTAAGAAAACAGGCTCAGAAGCTGTTGGAACTTTTGCTGCTGATACTGTAAACGGAACAATTGGAGCTATGGCTGGGGTTACTGCTGGTGGTCTGGCTACTCTTGGTTTAAGTTCTTTACTTGGTTCAACACCATTATTAATCGTAGGAGTTGGGGTTGGTGCACTTGGAGCAGTTCTTGCTGATAAATTATTTAAAGGAAGCGGAGCTTACGATGCAATTAGAAACAGTGCAATGAATATAACTGCCCAGAATTAAAAGAATTAAAAAAAACAGCACATATGTGCTGTTTTTTTTTGCTTGTATTATATAAATAATTTTTAAATTTTAAGAATATTCTACCTTTTTCACTTTTAAATTTTTTATTCGTTGATATAATGACATGTTGTTTTAATTGGGAAATGAAATTTTAAAAGAGGAATAGAAAATAGTGTTTTTTCGGAATAAATTTGGAAGATATGTAAAACTTTATCTAGCTCTTAGTATTATTATAGTAAGTGAGGTAACAGGGCTAATAAATATTTCGAGAGCAGCAGAAGAACAAGTAGAAAAAAAGGTAAATAAAGAATTAAAAACATATAATGCTCTGGAAGTTGAAAAAAAGGTAAATACAATAGTTGAAGAACAAGCAAAAATAAAAGCACTAACTCCTGAAGCAGGTGATTTAAAAAAACAAATTATTCAACAGGAATCTTCAGAATTAAAAAATACTTCTCCTGAAAAAAAAGCAATTGAAGAACAAAATATTGAGAAAGTTGAAAAGAAAGAAGAAATAAAAGAAATAAAAAATTCTACCGAAGGTAATATCTATCCCTGGCTTCCTTCTATGACAAATATTTTTAAAGGACAAATGGCTCAGGGCTCTCAGGATTTAAAACCATTTGGTTATGAATTATTTAACAAGGATTCATCAGTTTTTTCTCCAATGTATGATGCACCAATTGGCTCTGATTATATTATTGGCCCTGGAGATAATTTACAGATAAATATTTGGGGTAGTGTTAATACTGCTTTGGATATAACAGTCGATAGAGATGGTAAAATCATCCTTCCTGAAGTAGGAACTTTTATTGTTGGTGGGAGAAGTTTTGGTTCTTTAAAAGAACAACTAAAACAAAAATTAAATGAAATTTTTAATAATGTTTCTGTTGATGTAAGCTTGGGAAAATTAAGAAAGATAAAAGTTTATGTTGTTGGGGAGACATTAAATCCTGGTGCTTATGATATTACCTCCGTTACTACTTTATTTAATGTTATTTTTATGGCTGGAGGACCTACAGCGATTGGTTCTTTAAGAAATATTGATATTATCAGAAATAATCGTGTAATAAAAAAAATTGATTTATATAATTTTATTTTACGTGGTGATAAATCCGGGGATATAAAACTGGAGAATGGTGATACTGTTTATTTTAATCTGAAGGGTAAAACGGTAGGTATTCAGGGATTGGTAAACAGACCAGCAATTTATGAATTAAAAAATGAATCAAAACTGACTGAAATTTTAAATCTTGCCGGTGGAACTGTCCCTACATCCTATTTAAAAAATGTTCAGGTTAAGAGAGTAGAAGCAAATAAAGAGATCATTCTTTTAAATGTAGATCTTACAGTAAAAGATAAACTTACAAAATTTTTAGTGAAAGATAAAGATATTATAAATATATTTCCCATTCTTCCTGTTGATAAAAAAACTATTTATCTTAATGGTCATGTATTTAGGCCAGGTACGTATGAATATAGTAATAAAATGAAACTATCAGATATTATAAAGTCCTATTCTGAATTATTACCTGAACCTTATACTGAATATGCCCAAATAATCAGGTTACAGGAACCAGACTTAAAACCAGTATCTATAATGTTTAATTTGGGTGATGTTTTAAGTAAAAAAACAAATGTAGAATTAAAGCCTTTTGACACAATTCTGATTTATTCCAAGTGGGATTTTACAAGAGTTCCGGAAATTGTTATTGCTGGAGAAGTTTTTAAACCTGGAGCTTATAAAATTGTCAAAGGAGCAAGAGTTATGGATGCTCTATCTTTTGCTGGAGGGGTAACCAAAGATACTTATCTGGATCGTGTTGAAATTATCAGAAAAATTGATATATATGGAAATAAAATAAATATGTCAGTTAGCCTGAAGGAGGTAATGAAAAATAATTCTCAAAATAATATTGAATTAAAAGATGAGGATATAATAATTGTTCATAGTAACAAAGAAATTTTTCAGGAAAAGTTTGTTACTATTGCCGGAGAAGTTACAAAACCAAGTAGATATCTTTTAGGCAAAGGGATGAGGATAAGTGATTTAATTAATCTGGGGGGAAACCTTACAAAAGCAGCTTATACACAGGATGCAGAATTAGTCAGGTATATAGTTGATGGAAAGGATATAAAATTCCAGGTTATAAAACTGGATTTGCAAAAAGTAATGAAAGGAGACTCTTCTCAAAACATTTTGCTTATGGATTTAGATCGGTTATTAATAAAGCAAATTCCCCGTTGGGATGAAATAGGAAAAACGATTACTTTACAGGGAAGTGTAAAATATCCCGGTGTTTATGCAGTTTCTCCGGAAGATAAGCTTAGTGATGTAATTGCAAGGGCAGGTGGGTTTTTACCTGAGGCATATTTAAAAGGAGCTAAATTTTATAGAGAAAATATTAAAGAAATTCAAAGGGAGCAATTACATAAACTGATTGCAGATACTGAGCAGATTGTTCTGAGTGAGAATACTGAAGATATTAATTCTCCTACCCTTTCAAAAGAAGAATTGGTTTTAAGGGAGAAAAAATTTGCTTATAGAAATCAGCTTTTGAGTAATCTTAAAAAAACGGAAGTCACTGGTCGTTTGGTTCTAGATATCACATCACTTGATAAATTAAGAAATTCACCAAGTGATGTCATAATAAAACCGGGAGATGTTTTGGTTATTCCTAAGATACCTGCCTCAATATCTGTACAGGGTGAAGTTTATAACCAAAATGCCCTGCTTTATAATGAAGGTAAAACTGTTGATTATTACCTGAGTAATGCTGGTGGACCAACTCCGGATGCTGATATTTCACGAATACATGTTGTAAAGGCAAATGGTAGAGTAATTTCCGGTGAAGGAAAATGGTTTTATGATATAAAAAATTTAGTTTTGGAACGGGGAGATTCAATACTTGTACCTCAATTAACCCAGAAAAACGATTATATTGCAGTAATAAAAGATTTAGTTGATATTGCTTATAAAACATCCGTTGCAGCAGGCGTATTTATTCAAATCAGAAAATAATTAAAAAAGCCCCTTTAATTAAAGGGGCTTTTTCATTTATATAAAAAAAAAGTTAAGGTTTGTTAAAAAATATTTGAAATATAAGTTAACTAAAGGTAAAATTATGTATTGTTAATTCATGGAATTTTATTTAAATAGGAAAAAATATATGTTAGAAACCAGTAGTGATGAACAAAAAAGAATCATCGGCCTAATGGATCCTAATGGTTACTCCTTTAGAGTTTCTATTGAGGGTTTGTTGGATCATCTTAAATTAAATATCAATTATAAAGGTCAAAATTTTAAAATTGCTCATAGACGAATAATGTCAAGGCCATATAATGTTTTAGGCGCGAAAACAACCTGTAATGCAATTCTTAACAGAGGAGCCCATTGGAACCCGCATCATAATAGTTTTTTTATGATGGTTATGCCAAAGACCTATATTGTAAATGATATGGTTTCTTTTAAATCAATTGACAAAAATACCAGTTATGGTCAAATGTTTGAATTAGGTTTGAATATTCCTAGAACCTGGGCAATACCACAGGAAGATTATTCAGATCTTTTAGATTCTGAAAAAATTGAGCCGGATCTTATTTTTCCTGAACACGAATTATTTGATTTAAAATCAATCGGTGATGCAGTTGGATATCCAGCATTTTTAAAACCTCAATCTGGTGGTGGTTGGGTAGGCGTTGAAAAAGTTGAAGATTATTCATCACTATATAAAGCATACAAAAAGTCAGGTGACAAACCAGTAAACCTTCAGCAGGCAATTAATTATAAAGAATTTGTCAGAACTGTTGGTGTTGGGCCGCAGATGCTGCCTATGCACTATAATGCTTCTGCAAAACATTCACATGACAGATATCTGAGAAATGAACATCAGGCAGTAGATCATAATTTTCTGACAGCTCAGGAATATGATGAAGTTTGTAAAATAACCAAAGTAATCAATGCATTTTACAATTGGGATCATAACTCCTGTGAATCTTTGATTAATAAAGATGATGGAAAAGTTTATCCGATTGATTTTGCAAATGCTTATCCTGACAGTAATGTAACTTCATTACATTTCTTCTTCCCGGAACTGGTTAAGTCTATGGTTAAATGGCTTGTTTATAATGCAGTAACTGACAGAGTTAAACCTGTATTTGGCCGTGATTGGGATAGTTATTATGAAGTATTACACCAGGCACAAAATGAAAACTGGAAATATAATGATAAACTTAATGCCTATGCTGAACTTGCAGATAAACACTTTTCAACCAAAGAGTTTAATGAATTCTGTGCTGAAACTATGCCTGATTTTGAACAGCAGG
>CAYRDV010000437.1:0-4935 GCA_964422885.1 uncultured Candidatus Sericytochromatia bacterium | reverse complement strand
CAAAAAAATGATTATAAAAAGAATTATAAAAATTTTGTTAAAGATCCTTTGTTTCTTGATCATGACCGGAAAATGGCTATTCAAAAGTCTCTGGTAAATTACGAAAGAATATCGAATGTACTTAAAGCTGAACAGGGCCTTATTTATTTTATGGTAGAAAGAAACAGAGCTCTTGATTATATAAAAAATAAACTCGAACATATTGTTTTTCAGGATCAAATAAATGAGAAAATTAAAAATAAAATTTTTGAACTTAGTACTACTGAAGAAGGGGTTAGCTGGAAGGAATTATTAAACGAATTTACTGAGTCAGATGAACAACAAGCAATTGTTGAAATATATGACAAAATTTATGATGTGAGTACTGATCAAATTTTAAAAGATTTTATTAATCAGGTAAAACATTATTCATATCTAAACCAAAGAGCAGAAGTAAAAAATGATATTGATGAGGCATCAAAAAATGGTAATACAGATATAATACCGAAATTGATGGAAGTTTTTAATGAATTACAAAAAAATTTAAAACAATTAGAAAAAGAAATGGGACAGGCCAGAAGTATATAGCAATTAAACTTAACCTAATTCATTGCCTATTATATTTATCAGGTGTTAAAATTTAAATTAGGAACTGAGTTTCTACAGGATGTGAAAGGAGGAAATTATGAAAGGATTAAAGCCACTTTTTACCCCTAAAAGCAAGATTATAAAACAAAATACCGAAATTAAACCTTATTCCCCAACTCCCTCTTTAAAAGAAACTTCTTACAGCACAGCTTTTGAACATATTACTTTCTTATCAATTGCTGATCCTGACTATGAGACTTTAGATAATATAAACAGAAAATATAATTTCCATCATCTTGCTATAGAGGATTGTCTCAGTGAATTTCAACGATCCAAACTTGAACAATATGATGATTATTTGCATTTAATTCTTCAGTTACCCATTTATGAAAAAGAACTTGTTGTTGTTGCCGAAGTAAATATATTTGTTTCTGAGTCATATCTTGTACTTGTTCACTGGAGTAATCTGGCTCATTTGGAATATTTTATCAATTCGGTTATTCATGAACAAAGAACCCGGAAAGAATGTATGGAAAAAGGGACTGGGTATCTGCTTTATAAAATTATTGATTTACTGGTTCTTAATAGCTTTCCTTTGCTTGATATGGTAGAAAAAAGGATTAGGATTATTGAAAATAAAATATTTGACGAAAGCAGACATGATGATAAAAAAATAGTCAGGGAAATTGCCAAAACAAGAAGGGATATAATGTCATTTCATCGAATAATTAAGCCTGAAATTTCTGTAATTAGCCTTTTGGAACGAATAAAAGATAAATTTATAATAATACCTGAGCTTGAACTCTATTTTGGTGATATTGTCGATTATGTAAGTAAACAATGGGAAATAATTACAGATCTGAATGATCTGATTATTAACCTGAATAATACAAATGAATCTTTAATTTCAGTCAGAGCAAATAATATTATGAAAACTCTTACTGTGATGTCAGTTATCATTCTCCCTCTTACTCTGATTTCCGGTATTTACGGAATGAATATCAGGCTACCTGTTTCCGAATTTAAATATGCATTTGAAATAATAATATTATTTATGGTAGTGAGTACTATTTTTATGCTCTCTTTTTTCAAAAGGAAAAGATGGATCTGAAAATTTCATAAGAATTTACCACAGATTAGAACAGATTAAATCAAGATATACACAGATTTTAAATAAAAATATTAATTTAAAACTCTTTTTCTAATTCTTATATGTGACCTTTGGGAATGCCCTGGTGGCATGTTAATTTATATCTTTATCTGAGCAATCTGTGGTTATATCTTTTTTAATGAGAACTCGATGGTTACCTTTCGGGATTCCTGATTAAACGCCCAAGCACTCTGTTTCTGGCACTTATTAATTGTTTTTCTTTATATTTTTCATAACTTGCTTTGCCAAATCTGTTTTCCATATGAGTTTTAATATCTACTATCTGCATCTCATAAGGAAAAAAGAAACAAAAATTTTCTGTTCTTTCATTTTCGGAGGCATCAAGAGGGTATTGCATGCGAATCATTTGTCGGCAGGTAAACTGAATTGATTTATATTCTTTACTTGTATAGGGATTCATTGGATTGTCATCAGCTGAGATATTAGCTTCTTTTTCTGCTTCCAACCTTATCACTCTTTCAAATTCTTCTTTATCAATTTCACCTGTTTTTAACCTGTCTTTGTGATGATTAAGGATTTTTTTAAACGTTTTTACATCGATCAACCGGTTTATAGAACGACTTGGTTTCACATTACAAAAGTCAAGGACTCCGAATTTTTTCAGATACCGGATGATTAACAAGGCATCTATCTTATCGTAAGTAATAATTCGGATTCCTATTTGATCGAAAACATCTGCTGCAACATTTTCTATTTTATGTAAAAGTTTAAGAATTGTCGAATTTCTTTCTTTTTTAGCTTTTATATCAATATCATATATTTTTATGCTTTCCTGCTCTTTACCAAAAAATTTTTCCCCTATGTCATTTATATATACTGTTCCCCAGATTTTATCCAGTATCTGCCTTTGAATTTCTGGAAAAAACTTAAGCGAAATATCATTATTAATATGGCTTATAGTATGCATTACTCTTAGTATTGCACAAGCCCAGAGCTGAAACTTATTACTGTGATCTGAGGCCATCATCAGAATATTTCTTATATCTTCTTCTTTTTTTATTTGTTCCGGTATTTTAAGATAAATTTCTTTGGTAAAAGGATCTGGAAGTAAAATATCTTCTATAAATGCCAGTGCCTCATGAAAGACACTTTCCAGTTCTTTTTTTATATTTTCATTATGAAGATTGTAACCATAAATTTCCAAAAAATTATCGGCATCATCAAAATTATTTACAGCCAGACGAAAGAGATCAATCGAAGATTTACCACCGATAATTACATCAACATGATCCCAATCAAAAGAGTATTTTTCAAGGATATCCCTATTTTCATTTGGATCAAGCAGAGCTTCCTGGTAGATATTAGTCACTTCCTCACTATTTATCATTGAAATCTTTTCTCCAATAAATTCTTCTGGTTTAACTTTAACAGGTGATAAAAATTCCTGTTTTATAATTTCAGGAACTATCTCAGATAAAAGTCTATCCGGGTTATTAGAATCAGTTTTATGTTCTGTTATGTTTTGCTCTGTTGTAAATCCATTTAGTTTATTATCGTCCAACTTGATTCCTTAAACAGATATTGTACACTTAAATTCTAATATAATTTTAGGGGTTATTTTTAATTATTTAGACTATAGTTAAGAAAATTAACTCAATTTTTCTAATTAATGTGAGTTTGATGAAACAAAAATATATGAATAAAATTTTTAAAACAGTTATTTGTTTATCAGTAATTATAGTATCTGTTAGCCCTTTTAGCTGTGCCAGAACTGCAACTACCCCGGTTATAAACAAAGGAATGCAGTTTTCATTTAGAGTAAAGGGAAATCTGATTTTGGACCGTGAAGATATTACCTACTATATAATTTTTTATGTACCAAGAAAAAATGATCCTGTGGAAACAAATCTTGGGCCCAGGGTAAATGCCCCGGATATTACAAAGAGCGCTCAATTTTTAGAAGGGCGCTTGCCATTTATTTACCAGCTTCCTGGTGATCAGCCATCAAAATGGACCGATTTCTTTTCTATAACTTCCGTAAATGGAAAACCAACAATTGCCCGTGGGCGTTTAAGAGGTAATAACCCGGAAATTTGGGAGCCAAACTATAATAATCCAGGTAATATTGAATTAAAAGGAGCAAATGGTAAAACTAATGGTTATCAACTTGAATTTTTGCTTTGTGAATTGAATAATGGGGATTGTGAAAATGAGAATATTCAGGGGAAGGATTTAAAAACGATTACAGGAAATCTGTCCAGTAGTAATAACATTGGCTCTATTTATGACAGTTGGCTGAACAACCAGCCTTTTTCCATTTCTGTTACTAATGATTCTCCACAGTCACAACAGGATTTTTCACCAACCCTTGTTTTAAGGAAAGTTCCTAATCGCCCAGATCCTGTTATACCAGCTGGGGTTAATCCTGATGATTTAAATATTACTGAGCTTACAGCCAGAATTGTCCAATCTAAATGAAGTTAAAACTAACAGGGGCCCCTTTAGGGGAGTTATTAATAATTTACTAAACTTAACAAAGTTAAAAATCTTTGGTTATACTTTTAATAAAATAAGGAATAAAAGTTAAATTTAGGTAAAGGGATTTAGTATGGATTTTCGGGAATGGTTGAAGGATGATTATTATAATCTTTTAGGGGTAATTTATACGGCTACTCCTGAAGAGATAAATAAGGCCTATAAGGAAAAAGCAAAAATCTGGCATCCTGATATTTTTCCTTATAATTCAATGGAGAGGTATCAGGCAGAGCAAAAGTTTAAAAAGATTTTACAGGCAAAAGAAATATTATCTGACTCTCAGAAAAAAAATGAATATGATAATCAAAGGCAATTTATTCAGGATTTTTATCTATCTACAATGAGTAATAACTATAATTTTCAAATTTCAAAACAAAAAGAAGCAAATAAATCATTTTCAAAGTATATAAAATTAAAAGATGAATATACTTCCTATTTTAGCTCTGAGATACAGGAAAATTATAAAATAAAAGACTCTCGAAAAAAAAATAGAAAAATGTCTTACAAAATACTAAGCACCAAAAAATATTATGCGATGTGCCTTCGGGCAATCGGATACGGTGATTATAACCGTGCTTGGATTTACTTTCAGTCTGCCAGAAATTTTGATCCGGAATTAAAGTTACCTACCGCTTTATGGAGTTTGGTATCAAGAGCTAAGTACAATATTTAGGAAAAATAAAAAAATAACTTATAAAATTTAATTGTCGGGGCGACCCGGC
>CAYRDV010000436.1:4233-4943 GCA_964422885.1 uncultured Candidatus Sericytochromatia bacterium | reverse complement strand
AAGTAACCTTACTAATTGTCATGCAGTTGTAAAGATAATACAATTACATTATATTACCTTTGCAATTGCCCTTTAAATATAATAGGAAAATATGTCTAATATAATCGGAACGGCCTTTATCTCTCATGGAATTCCAACACTGCTGATTGAAAAAAAAACTATTCATGATTTCTATTACAGATGTGGAAAAATGATCAAGGACCTAAATGTTGATACAATTATAGTTTCATCACCTCATTATATAAGTAATTCTTTTTTTGAAATTGACTCCAGAGATGAATTACCTTGTCTACAGGATTTTTATGGTTTTCCCGATGAATTATATGAATTCAATTATAAAGCAAATAATAATACTGATCTGGTTAATGAAATAATAAAAAAAGCTGGTGATAAAAAATTTCCCTTAAAAAAAAGTAGTGCCTGGGGACTTGATCATGGTGCCTGGTTACCACTTTATTTTATGTTTCCTAAACAGGATATAAAGGTTGTACCTGTTTCAATAACAAATAATTCACCGGAGAAGCACTTTGAGCTTGGTGCTTTGATAGCAGAAGCTTCTTCTGCTACAAATACCAGGGCATTTTTTATAGCAACCGGTTCAGTTGTTAGCAGGCCTGATAAATTTAGCTTTACCCGTAAGGAAGGTGAGCTGTATAAAGAAGGAAAAAAATTTAATGATTTACTAATTAAATTAATTTCTGAAGGTGATT
>CAYRDV010000436.1:0-4223 GCA_964422885.1 uncultured Candidatus Sericytochromatia bacterium | reverse complement strand
GCCACAGGAAGAAAAACAAACTCTTTAGAAATATAAAAAAGTACTACAAATAAAAAATGACTATCCTGAGCTTTTTCAAAAAGCTAATCCTGAAGGAAACCTAAATACTTTATTTACTGCTCTTGGTGCAACTGACAAAAAAATATTTTTGGGAAAATCATTTACTCAGGATTTTGTTTATTATAGCCTTTCATTAAATTCATTTATTCTTTCGGGTAAAGAAGAGATTTTAAATTATTTTCTTTAAAGTTATCTTATTAGTTACATTTTTAGGCGGTCAATGAAATCAACAAGTGCATTAAGTTGAGCTTTTATTACCTCAGCCGTTTTTTCATCAGTTAAATTACCATCCGAATCAAATTTACCAACAGCCTGATTAATCATAACTTCAGGTTTATTAAGGGCATAAGCATTAAGAAAAACAAAAATCTGGCGTAAATGATATTGCATTCTTGCTGTGCCGAGCATTCCCGGACTAGCACCCATTACTGCTACTGGTTTAAAATCAAAGGGCTTTTTGGGAGAGCGTGAAAGCCAGTCTATTGCATTTTTTAATACTCCCGGAACTGAATAGTTATATTCTGGTGAGACAAATAGTATTGCATCGGCTGACAAAACCTTATCCGCAAGTATTTCCACACTTGATGGAAAACCTTCTGTCTGAACATCAGCATTATATAAAGGAATTTCAGAAATACTGACAATTTCAATTGATACATTTTCAGGAGCCAGCTTTTGTGCTGCTTTAAGGGTAAATGTATTTAATGAGCCTTTACGTAAACTACCGGAAATACCGATAATGTTATATTTTTTATCCTGTGTCATTTTATGTTGCCTTTCAAAAAATAGAAAAAATCACTTTTTACCAACAACACTCATTTTGTTGAACATAACAGCAGGATATCTTCTGGTTCCACCAGACATCCAGTGCGATTCCTTTTCAATTGCCTTTATATCATTGAGAACATCAAAAGTATTACCGGCAATCATGCAGTCTTTTACACGGCCTACGATTTTTCCTTTTTCAATTAGAAAACCAAGAGCAATATTAAGTGAAAATTCGCCAGCAAGAGTATTGCCCTGACCAGCTCCTAACATCTGATCAATAATTATTCCCTCTTCAAGACTTTCAACCATTTCTTCGAAGGAAAGCGCACCACCCTGAAAAACCAAGCTTGATATGGCCGGACCAGCAGAGCTTAATCCTGCTCTGAAACCATTCCCGGTAGTTTTAGTTCCTGCTTCGGAAGCTGTCTGGAGATCATAATAAAAACTTTTTAAAATACCATTTTCAATAAATGTTTTTTTTGCAGTAGGAACGCCTTCATCGTCAAAATCCAGAGGATTAACTCCTTGCCCCGGATCTTCATAAATAGTAACCCTTTCGTCCATAACCTTTTTTCCAAGCTTATTGGTAAAATATGATGAGCCTTTAAGTACTGATTTACCATTTAAAGCTGGCTCAACAGGAATAAGTAATGAACCAAGAGCTTTTGGTGTAAATATAATGGGAAGTGATTTGGAATTTACCTGAAAAATAGCTTTGCTATGCTTCAATAAATCAAGAATTTTATCAGTAAGCTGTAAATAGTTTATTTCAGGGGCAGCAGTTGTGACCCCATCATACACATAAAGCATATCTGTGCCACGAATAAGCTGGCTAACCAGTGAAAAGCTTACATAATCCCTTTCTCTATGGCCTGAAACTCCATTGGAGTTCATTAATATTTCTCTGGAATTACTATATTTAATTGAAACATTATTAAGTGTTTCCGGTTCTTTTTCGTGCATTTCACCAATAATATTCTTACCTGTGTTTACAAGAGCTTCAATATTAGGAGCGTTTTTCATTTTAATCTTACTGCTTTCAATCTGGTGAGAGGGAAAATTCCAGTCTACATTAACTCCGAATTCTGATACATCTACAGCGTATTTTACCAATTGTTCAAATTTATATGGATCTATATCTGTTGTACTGGAAAAGCCAATTTTACCATTTTTTATGACTCTCAAAGCAATACCCTGTATTTCTTTGGATTCCATGGACTTCAGCTTATTTACTTCAAAGTTTACAGGAGTAGAATTGCTTTCAAGATAATAAACTTCTGCTGAATCCACATATTTTGAGGCAATTTCAAGAATATCATTTAACATTTTTATACCTTCTCCTGTACTATCTTCCACCTACAATTACATTTTTTATCCTGAGATTTGGACCACCCATACCTACAGGAAGAGGGAACTGCCCTGCTTTACCGCATCCTCCGCCACCATCAGGCCAGCCCATAGTATCTCCGAGGCCTTCAACATTATGAAGCGTTTCAAATACATTACCAGTTAATACTACTTCCCTGACAGGTTCTTCTACTTTTCCATTCCTAATCATATATGCTTCTGCGGCACTGAAAGTAAAAAGCTCACGGTTGGTCATACCACCATAATATCTTCTGGCATAAATTCCTTCTTTTATGTCACTAATTAACTCTCTAAAAGGTGTTTTACCTGGTTCAATATATGTATTGGTCATTCTGACAATCGGAGAAAAACGGTAATTGATACATCGGGCATTTCCTGTTGGCTTTTCACCCATTTTTGCGGCTGTTTCTCTGGAATGTAAACGTCCGGTGAGTATTCCATTCTGAATAAGATAAGTTTTTGTAGCAGGAACCCCTTCGTCATCAAAATCGTATGTTCCTCTCTGCCCCTGATGCAGGCCGCTGTCAACAACGCTAAGTATATCCGGGCCAAATCTTTTACCAATGACAAATAATTCTTTCATTTTAGGATTTTCATATATTGAGTCCGCTTCGCTAAGATGACCAAAAGCTTCATGAATAAATACACCTGCCAGGACCGGATCAAGTATAACTGTATATTTACCACCTCTGACCGGCTTTGCTTTGAGTTGGCTCATTGCCCTGGTTACAGCAGCATCAATTTTATCCTCAAGTTTCTCAAGCTCACCATAATCATCATTGGTTCCCCAGGAAACAGAACCTTGTTGTACTAAATCACCTTCTCTGGTAATTACAACAAAGGAACCCTTGGCATCAAGCCTTTCAATATCAAGATATGTGCCCTCTGAATTGGCATAATAAATGTTTTTATATGTATCACTGTAACTTACTTTTGTAGTCTGAACCTCAGGGGCTGCGTGAAGCATTTTGTTATTGAAATATTCCAGGAGATTTTTCTTATCTGATAAGGTAATATTTCTAGGATCTTTTTTTATCTGAGGGCGGATTACTTTTACAACCGGATCAACAGGTGCAAGCATTGTTTTGTCATTTCCCACCAGTTTTGCCTGTCTAACTGCGATATCAACTTTTTCTTTTAAATCATCAATATTATTAAATGAAATGAAGCCCCAGCCACCCTTATGTAGTGCTCTGACACTACCGCCTATACCATAAACCTTACTGATATCTTCAAGGTTTTCTCCTAAAAAAGAAACAGAACTTCCATCTGTTTTTTCTATCCTGATATCAATATAATCTACATCCGCTTTTTTTATAAGATTTTCCAGTAATTCTTTCATGAACAAGTTTCCTGCTATTATTTTTTAATAGTATTTATTATTTAAGATTACTAGCTAACTGGAGAAAGTAATCCTCAAATATAAAAAAATTAATATTTAATTGATTTTAGAAAATAATAGCTTGATAGTAGATAATCTGTCTTTATAATCATGTTGTGGTATCAGTTCTGTTAACGGATACCCGGTAGTACGGTTATAATGCTTTATCAGGTATTCATTCTGATATTTCTCTCCACGCCTGTAAATAATTATCGTAACATTTTCATCATTAAATACTTCTTCTATGTCACCATAATAGGTATATCTATCCATCCAGTAAATTGCTTTTTGGGTCATTGGGTCTATATCATAAATACAGATTACATACTTTTCATTATCAGTGGTTTCCAGGGAATATAATCCTTGTCCTTCAGAAGGGTATTCCCGAAGATTTTTAACTTCAGTTTTTTTCTTATTTTTTTGTAAAAAGATTTCAATTATTTTTTCAATTTTGTCTTTTCCAAAGCTTTTTATATCCATAAATTTTTCCTTACTTCTGTCAGAATCAGGATTCTCAGAATTTTAGAATTGACAGAATGAATAATTCGTTTTGTTATTAATAATGTTATAGGCTTTTTTAATATTTTAAAGCCGACATTGAGCAGTTCATAAATAAAAAAAAATGATTTATGCTTTTCCAATAATT
>CAYRDV010000435.1:0-4964 GCA_964422885.1 uncultured Candidatus Sericytochromatia bacterium | reverse complement strand
TTCCATTCAAAACCAACACCTGGCTCAGGACCATAAATATTATCTCCTCCCCTACCACGTGTAATTACAGCTCTTCCTTTAATAAAAGCGAAAAAACCAAGTTGTTCTAAAAGTGGAAATCTGTAGCCCAATAATGCACTTGCATCATGTGTATGTGCTGGTTCACCCCAGGGAATAATACTGGAAATAATTGCCGGGTTATATCCACTCAGGTGCTGAAAAGAAATTTCACTGACAATACCTGCTCCTTTATTTAAAAAGTGAGCTTTTACTTCACCTCTGAATTCTCCGGCACCCGTCTTGTTATCATAAGTAAAATTATCAGAATAAAACAGACTTAGCCCAAATGTTTTTGGTTTTATTTCTGGCTCAAGGGATAAAGGAAAACTATCCTGTGCAAAAACAGGGTTAGAAAGGCAAAGCAAAATTAAAAATAAGAGTATTATTTTCTTGTACATAGAAATCTACAACCAAAAATTAATATTAAGGGTTATTATAGCATCAAATTTAAAATTACCAATCCTTATCAGAATAATACCCCTGTGGTACTTTTTTTAGGGCCTGTCTTTTTAAGACCTCATCGCTTTTATCTTTGACTGCATTTAGCCATTTATCAGCCTCTTCCTGGCTAAGCTCAGGTTTTTGCTTTCCTCCATTTTTATTTCCCTGATTATTTTTGTTGTTTTTATCTTTGCCTCCTTTTGGCGGCTCCTTTTGTTGCTTCTGATTACCTTCATCCTGTTTTTTATTTTGATCAGGCTTTTTTTCTTTATCAGGTTTTTTATCATCATTTTTATTTTTTTGATTCTTTTTTCTTTCCTGTTCCTGCTTTTTATGCTTTTTAATTTCTTCCCTTACTTTTTCCAGGTTCTTTTTTGCCTGAAGATCATTATTATCGATTTTCAGTGCATCCAAATATGATTTCTCTGCTTCCTCAAGCTTACCTTGTTTGTAATAGGAATTACCAAGATTATAAAATGATTTTTCTTTTAAAATAGGGGAATTACTCTGTTCAGAAAGGCTTTTAAAGGTATTTACGGCATCGTCAAATTTACCAAGTTTATAAGCAGTATTACCAAGATTAAATTTTAATTTTTCATTATTAGGTTCATCAATTTGGGCCTGTTTAAAACTTTCAAAGGCTTTCTGGTAATTTTTCTCACTATAAAATTTATTTGCTTCAGATATTTTAGAATTCCAGGAAAAGGCTAAAACCACAGGATTATAAATAATTATAAACAGAAAAATAGATAAAATATATTGCAAAACTTTCATACAGATTATTTTATCTATTTTTTGGTTTTGGGTAAATAGTTATAATTCATATATGTTAAGTTCATTAAAAGAGTTTTTAAATAAATATTATTTTCGGGAAGAACAAAATGCGTTCAGCCAGAAATATATAAATGACCTAAAAGAAAATATCCTAAATTCAACTTATCTGGCAGAAAACCCTTTGAATTATAATTTTAGTACAACATTAGGTTTTTCTATAGTATTTAAAAAAAAAGATAAAGTAATTGAAAAATTTCCTTTTTTTAAAGAATATCTGGATAGAATTTGCTCTGATGAAATAAATGCGTATTATCTGAATCCGTTGGTATTAAAGCTTAATTCAAAAGTTTCCAAACATATGGATTATAGTCTTAGGGTATATGATAACGCTATTTCAGTGCCTTCCAGGGTCAGCGTTTTATATGTAGATATACCTGAAATGTATGGTGGAAACCTGATTTTATACAAAGAAAAAAGATTTATTGCAAAAATAAAACCAGAAAATAATAAGCTGTTAATTTTTAGGGGTAATTTAAAGCATGAGATTACTTCTATCTCTGAAATTTTGTCAGAAAATAAAGAATATAGGGTTAGCCTTGTCTGTGAACAATATAAGTTAAGCAAGTATTATCTGGATAAAATCCCCGAATTTGTAATCAGGTCTACGACCAGCTTTAATAACTTTTTGCAGATGGAACAGGATTCCCTAGGTTAAAAAAATTAAACTTCTATCCGGCTAATTATAAATAGGAAATATTAAGAAACATAATGGTATTATTCTATGACAAATTTATTGGCAAAAACAATTGGGAGCTTTGGAAAAATTATGCGGAGATTCCCCCTTTATCTGGCTTTATTATTGGTTTTACTGTTGATTCCATTTATTGGGCAGACTGTTAGTCTTGCAGATAAAACAACAGTACAGAAGTTATATATCAGGGCGGATGAACAATTTGAAAAACATAACTAAAAAGAAGCACTGGTACTTTATCGTCAGATTCTTAAATCATCATCATATATTACCCTAAAGAAAAAAATCAGCTTACAGATTCTTGAAACACTGAAATTAATCAAACATTGGGATGAAATGGTTTCAGAGTTTGATAATTATCTGAAACAATATAGTGATAATCTTTCCCAGGCCAGAGGGTATTCCTTTGGAGCTTTGATGTACCAGATTATACCTCATGAATCATTCAAAAGAAATGGAAAAACTTACCGTGACACAACCAATAGAGAGGGTGAGTATATCAGTCTTTATGCAGAAGATCTAAAAAATACTATAGAATACTATGAAAAAGCAAAATCATTATATTATCAGCAAAAAAGTAGTAAAGAAATAAATGAAGAAATTATTAAGCTTAACTTTAATTTTGCAGAATTTCTTCAATATAACTATGGTTATCAGGGGCAAGCATTAGCTAAACAGAATGTTTCAGAAAAAGATACCTATAATCCAAAATGGGCTAAAAATATCCAGATAATTTTTTTATATGATGAAATAATTAAATTAAATAAAATTGTAAAGAATCAACATTATGATGCCAATTCCCTATTTAAAAAAGCAACTTATTTTGTTAACACAAACGGCATCAACAGAGATTATGAAAATGAAAAAGAGCCCGTAATCAAAAAACAGGACCCTTTAACTTTGCTTTATCAGGTGGTAAACAAATATTCTGATGATTCAGTTGCTCCCGAAGCAATGATGGGGATTGGCCAGATATACGCAGCAAAAGGACAGTTTGGTAATGCTCTGGAGATTTATGACTCACTGATTAAAAAATATCCTAAATCTTTTAGAGTTAGTGATGCAAAATTTGAAACCCAAAATATTAGACACCGGGAACTTTTTATTAATAGCCAGGGAATACAAAAGCCAGGTGTTAAACCAAAAATAAATATATCAATAAAAAATATAAAAAATATTAAATTGAAAGTTTATTCAATTGATTTGGTAAATATTTTAAAAACCAAAATTAAAGAACCTTATGTCCAGTTTAATAGCTTTCTCCAAAGTTATAGTAATAAATTAGAAGATGCCAGAAAATTTTATAAAGAAAAAGTCTATGAGGTTAATATTACTACTGGTGATAAAGGTGATTATAAACAGTTTAATAAAGAGATTGAATTACCGATAAAGGAATCCGGTGCTTACTTTGTAGAAGTTAACGGAGCACCAACAAATAATGCTGTTTCACTTTTATTAATTTCCGATATAACAATAGTAAAAAACCTGGATAAGAATCATGGTGTTTTCTATATTTTGGATAGGGACACTGGCAAACCCATAAAAAATGCCAATATTCTGGTAAAAGAACATTTTTATGATAATAGTGGCAACAAGGTTAATACAAAAGAAGGGGTTACTGATGCAAATGGCCTTTTTGTCTATAAAAAGGTTCATGAAGTAAATAACTATAATTCTTATGTTGAGGCATTAACCTGGAAAAACAATGATATAAGTTATTCTGATGCTCAATACTATTATGGTTATTATAATCAGAATAAAACCTATAAATCATATGTTTATACGGATAGACCTGTATATAGACCTGAACAGACAGTAAATTTTAAAGAAATAATCCGGCTTTATGAAAATGGCCAAAACCAAAATATTCCCAATGAAAAAGTAAAAGTAAAAATTACTGATCCTAAAGGTATAAGTGTTTATGAAAAAGATTTAATAACGGATCAGTTCGGTACAGTTAACGGAGCATTTAAATTAAATAAGGGTGCTCCTTTGGGAGTCTATTATATACAAACTACCATGAATGATCAGCAGATTTATATTACTCAGTCAGGTGGGCAAAACTTTAGAGTTGAAGAATACAAAAAGCCGGAATATGTTGTTAATGTTAAAACTGACTCTCAGGTAAAGCCGGGAGAAAAAGCAAAAGTAACAATCAATGCAACGTATTACTTTGGTTCACCTGTTTCAGAAGCAAAAGCACATTATAAAATTATGAGGACACCTTTTTATTACTATTATTACCGTTCTATGCCTTATGAATGGCTTTATGGTTATTACAGCTATGGAAAAGCTTACGAACGGCCGTATCAGGCAAATGGAACAGTATGGAAAGAAGGTGACCTGATTACTGATGCTGAAGGAAATGCTTTTATTGAGTTTGATACTGAAAAAGTAAGCCAGGACTACAACTATACTATTCTTGTAGATGTTGTTGATAAAAGCCGGAGAGAGATAAAAGGGGCAGGAACGATAAAAGTAACTCAGACTTCGTTTTATGCTTTTGTAAATTTTGATCAGGGCTTTTATACCACAGGTGAAAATGTGAATGTCGAAATCAACCTTAGAAACCCTGATGAACAACCAGTTAAAGCTTCAGGAACTTTAAAAATATTTAAAATGGCCTATACAGGGAAAAATAATGAAAAAGAAGAAGAAAAAGAAATTTTTACCAAAAAGCTAAGCAGTGATAACGAAGGCAGAGCTTTTTATAAATGGAAAACTCAGCAGGAAGGTTATTATAAAATAATTTTTGAAACAATGGATAAAGAGGAGAAACCTGTTAAGGGAGTTTCATATATCTGGATAACCGGCGATAATTTTAGCGGTAAACATTATAAATTTCAGAATGTGGAATTACTTACAGATAAAAAAACATATGAGGAAGGTGATACAGCCAGAGTAATGGTAAGTACTAATTTTCCTGATAGTTATGTGA
>CAYRDV010000434.1:0-4968 GCA_964422885.1 uncultured Candidatus Sericytochromatia bacterium | reverse complement strand
TAAAGCCCTCTCAGGAGGGCTTTTTTTAATGCTTTATTTTTATAAAAACAAAAAGAATTAATAAAAACAGTAGAAAGTTTTACAATATATGTTCTAAAATAAAAAATAGAAAGGATTTTGCTTTTAATTTAGAAGGAGAGAGTTTATGTCTGGTTTAAAGAATATTCTTGAAGATATGGTTGCTAAAGAACTGGATAATGTTTATCAGAGATATCTTGATATTTGCAAATGTAAACAATGTACCATTGATGTAATAGCTATTACTCTAAATCAGATTCCCCCACAATATGTTACAGGAAAAAGGGCATCTAAAAGTACTCAAAATGCCCTGTATGAAAAATATAATACCCAAATAAATGAAGTACTTGGCAAGGCTATTGAAAAAGTAAAAAACAGGCCAAGGCCAGAATGTGAAAAATACAAATCAAATATTTTTATTGATCAGGCAATTTTAACTTTTTATCGTCATTAATAAAAAATATTCAACATTAGGTAACTGCCCATTGTTAAATACTAGACCTCACTTAAAAATTTTGGACTATAATATTCTAATAGGGGATGGGGAAAGTAAATATTTTTTACGCCAAATTTATGAATGAACTTAGAAAAATTATTAGAAGGAGATAAAATGTCTGAAATTAAGACTGAAGAAAAAACAAGAACAATCGTAAATGTTACTGAAAAAGCGGCAAAAGAAATTAAACGGGCTCTTGAACAGGAAGAAAATAAAAAACTGGCCGTACGCCTTGGGGTTCAGGGAGGAGGCTGTTCTGGTCTATCATATAAACTTAGTTATGATGAGCCTAAAGAAAAAGATCATATCATAAATATTCATGATATTACTGTACTGGTAGATCGAAAAAGTGCAATATATTTAAAGGGAATGACTGTTGATTTTAATGAAAGTCTGAATAGCAGAGGTTTTATGTTTAAAAACCCTAATGCTACCAATACCTGTGGCTGTGGCGAATCTTTTTCAGTTTAATAATATATATCTAAAATGACCTCAGAAACTATAGAAAAGAACCTTTATATCAGAAAATATGGGGGATTTAGGTTATTAACCCAGAATGTGCTGTTAAAAGTTTCTGGTGAAGATGCCGCTAAATATCTAAATACTCAGACATCAAATGAAGTTATTAGCTTAAATGATAGTGAAGGTCAGGCAAACGCGTTGCTTGACAGAAAAGCTCATTTAATGGCAACCTTTACTATTCATAAAAAAGGTGATGTTTTATGGATAATTACCGAAAAAAAACAAGCTGAAACCATTCAGGAACATTTAGAAAAATTTCATTTTACTGAAGATTTTGAAATGGAAGACCTAACAACTTCCTTCTCATTTATTTTAGTGCAGGGTAGTATCAGTAAAAAAGTAATTGAAGGCGTTTTATCTGTTGATTTATCTCAATCTAAAGAATATAGTATTTTTACAACCAAATTCCAAAACAAAACATCACTAATCATCGAAAAAAGCGAAACCGGAGAAAGAGGATTTTTAATTATTACTGAGAAAGAAATTTCTGAAATATTAAAAGAAAAATTATTAGCCAAAAATCTGATAGAAATAAATGATGATGCAATGGAATCCCTAAGGATTGAAGCAGGAATTCCTTTATATAATATTGATATGAGCCAGGAAAATCTGTTACCGGAAACCGGGCTGGAAAAGATAGCAGTTAGTTATACAAAGGGGTGCTATCTTGGACAGGAAGTAGTAGCCAGAATAAAAACTTATGGTACAGTTCCCAAAGCAATTATTGGTCTTGAATTTTCTGATAATGACTTACCTGCTTTTGATAGCGAAATTATTATAAATAATAAAAAAGTTGGCATTATTAAAAGTGGTACATTTTCACCTAATTTGCAAAAGTTTATAGCCCTGGCTTATCTTACCAAAGAATACAGAAAACCAGGTGAAGTTATTGAGTTTGCTATTGAAGAAAAACACTATAAGGCAATTGTAAAACTTTTACCTTTTTATCATCCCCCTACCCCTCAAGAAATAGCAAAAAAGTTATACGATAAGGCTCTTGAAGTATTTGCCGAAAATAAAGAAGAAGATGCTGTAAATTTATTACAACAAGCCATTACAGAAAAGCCAGATTTTACTGATGCCTATGAATCATTAGGCGTAATTTTATCAAGGCTTGAAAAATATCATCAGGCAATTGAGGTTATGACAAAACTAGCTGAAATTGCTCCTGAAGAACCAATGGCAAGAACAAATCTGTCAGTGTTTTATATGAAAATTGGTAATAAAGAAGAAGCAGAGGCACAAATGGCAAAAGCCAATGCTTTAAGATTTACTCAGTCAATGAAAGAAGGCCAGGCAAAAAAGGCACTGGAAGCAAAGAAGCAGGAAGAACTTGCTGCGATTAAAGAACGGCTTGAAATGTTTAAAGAAGTACTTGAGACAGAAGATCCTGATGATTTAATTGCTAATTATGGTTTAGGAAAATCTTATTTTGATCTTCAGTTGTATCACGAATCTATACCATTTTTTCAAAAAGCAATTGAAATAAAAAAAGATTATTCAATGGCATATCTTTTTCTTGGAAAATCTTTGGAATTTATTAATGAAAAAGATAAAGCAAAAGATGTTTTTAAAAATGGCATTATTGTCGCTTCACAAAAAGGCGATTTAATGCCACTAAAAGAAATGGAACGGCGAAAATTAGAATTAGAAAAAAAATAGGGATTGTTTAAACAATCCCTATTTTTTCTTTTTGAAATTAATCTTCTTTTTTCTTGCTGTATTTACGTAAGAATCTTTCAACTCTTCCTTCACTATCAACAATTTTCTGTTGTCCGGTATAAAACGGATGACAGGCAGCACAAATCTCAACTTTTATTTCAGGCTTTGTGGAACCTGTAGCAAAAGTATTACCACATACACATGTCACTTTTGCCATGTGATATTTAGGATGTATATCTGCTTTCACAATTATGACTCCTTTATTTCCAAATAAATAATATTCAATATTGTTTATTAAAAATAGTATTGTTTTTTAAATTCCCGAGAAAAACAAAACTTCAAAATTACAACGGTATTCAGAATAAACTACGTTTAAGATTATATTGTATCCCGAATAATATATTGTGTCAAAAACTTGATACAAAACTTTTCTTTATAGATTTCCCAAAATGGGACAGTCAAGCCTGTTCCTTACTTTTAAAAGAGGATATTAAATTTTGAAAAAAACCAGTCATCAGAGTACTTTCTTTTTTTGAAATATTCTTCTCTATCTTTTAGTGTAGAAGAATCGTCAATTTTTTTCTGAATTCGTTCCATGCTTTTTTTGGCATTATAAAAACCAATATTAGTATGTTCATAAGCTTCTTCAAATTTTTTATGTAAAATTGTTTTTAATTTCTCAATTCTTTGAAAACTCAGATGCAGGTAGGCTGTTCTAAGATGATTATAAGCAAAGTCTTCCATACTTACTCTAAATGGAATTGTTTTTCTAAAATAATGATCAACAAAAAAATCTGTAATTGCCCTTATCTTATAACCTCTAAGCCATGCTTTTATAGATATCTCAACATCCTCATAGCCCCAGGTAGGAAATCCTGTATCAAAACCACCAATATCCTGAAAAACTTTTTTATTAAAAACAACAAAGCCACCAGCAGCTATGGGGACTTCAGTATAAGGTAAAGGTTGTTCCAAAAGCCATTGCGTATCAAGCTTTGCATTTAGAGTTTGTCCATAACCAACAACTTCATTACCTGTAAAAATACCTCTTTCATCAGCTCCTATTGGTACAGACAAAACATCAAAGTTAATTTCCTCATTTGCTTTTAGAATATGTTCTAACCATCTATCAGGTACGGTAATATGTGCATCAGAAAAAATAATTATCTCCCCTTTTGCAAATCTAAAGCCCATATTTCTTGCTTTTGCAGTACCCAGGCTATTTGTTCTTATTGTTTTCACATATGGTATTTTAAGATTGCCAAGGATTTGTTCTGTTTTATCAGTTGAGCCATCATTAATAACTATAATTTCAAAATTTTCAACGGATAAATTGTTAACCATAGAGTTGATGGTACGGCTAATATGTTCCTCTTCATTTTTAGCGGATATTATTATTGAAAACATGACAGGCTGTTGCATTATTTATTCTCACAGATTATATTTTTAAAGAATTATAATAGTTTTAGTAGATAAAAAAAATAACTCTTAATCTGTGAAAATCTGTGACCTTTGGGAATCCCCTGGTGGGGATGGCTAAAATTCTTAATATCTTATAAAACAGCTTTAGCTGCATTTACAAGGCCATGACCATATTCTGGATCAAATCCGGCTTTTCCAAGATCTGTTGCAGTTGATTGAATTCGTTCTTTTACTTCAGCAGGAGTATAATCTGGATTCCGGCTCAGTACCAAAGCAGCAATACCAGCAACTATAGGGCATGCCATAGAAGTACCATCCAGGTAATCATAACCTTTATTTTTAAACTCTAATCTTGACATCGTTGATTCATAAGTTGGCATTGTTGACATTATTTCTTCACCAGGAGCAGCAACGGATATCCAGTTACCATATTGAGAGAAATCAGATTTAACCCTTTCATTACCAACAGAACCAACAGAAATTACTCCAGGTAATGCTGCCGGATAAGCCTTCTCATTTTTACCGCTATTTCCCATAGCTGCAACTACAACAACATTTTTCATCAAAGCATATTCTACAGCTCTTCTCAAAGTTTTTCCGTCAGGTCCTCCCAGGCTTAGATTCAAAACTTTTGCACCATGATCAACAGCCCATACTATACCAAGAGCAACATTAAAAATATCTCCACGGCCATCTGCATCCAAAGCTTTTATAGGCATCAGTTTACACTTGGGGGCAGTACCAGCTATTCCTATTCTGTTATCAGTATCAGCAGCAGCAATCCCAGATGCATGAGTACCATGCCCATTATCATCCATAGGTGGTGTTTCTCCCTGG
Organism: uncultured Candidatus Sericytochromatia bacterium; assembly: GCA_964422885.1. Taxonomy (GTDB): domain Bacteria; phylum Cyanobacteriota; class Sericytochromatia; order UBA7694; family JACMQJ01; genus CAYRDV01. Next base: position 11 of record CAYRDV010000434.1, on the reverse strand, counting down.
CTTAAAACATT
>CAYRDV010000433.1:0-4989 GCA_964422885.1 uncultured Candidatus Sericytochromatia bacterium | reverse complement strand
TGCACTGTCATTATAACTATGTAAATTATAGCATCTGTGATATATTTACAGTATATTAAATTAATATTTTTCAAGAATTAACTTGGAATTAATTATATGCTTGCTGGAATTTTGTGAGAACTATGGTTAATAAAAGGGTAAAAATAGAAACATTTGGTTGTCAGATGAATAAGTCTGATTCAGAGAAGATGCTTGGTTTGCTCCGTAAAATTGGCTATTCAGCAACCGAATTTGCCGAAGATGCTGACCTAATCTTAGTAAATACCTGTAGTATCAGAGAAAATGCCGTACAACGACTGGTTGGCCACCTTGGTAATTTTAAACATATTAAGCAATATAACCCAGATCTAATTATTGGTGTAGGAGGATGTGTTCCTCAACATGAAAAAGAAAATATAAGAAAAAAAGCGCCTTTTGTCGATATTGTCTTTGGTTCTCAAAATTTTAATAAAATTCATGAAATGATTGAACGTTTTGAAAGAAAAAGAGACCCAATTGTATCTATCATCAAGCAGGCAGATGTATATGAAGACGAAATGCCAGTTTTACGGGATGGAAAATTTAATGCCTGGATTACTATTATGAATGGTTGTTCACGATACTGTACTTTTTGTATAGTTCCTTATGTTCGTGGTAACGAAGCAAGCAGAACCCCGGAATCAATAATTAGAGAAGTTGAAACTGCGGTACAGGAAGGTTATAAGGAAATTACCCTATTAGGGCAAATAATAGATTTGTACGGAAGGGATCTTAAACCCAGGACAAGCCTTGATGAATTATTATATAAAGTTAGTGCAGTTCCGGGGCTTGAAAGAATTCGTTTTCTTACCTCACACCCTAAATATATGAGCAAAGCAATAGTTGATGCAGTTGCGGCCTTACCCAATTTGTGTGAGTATTTTCATCTGCCATTACAATCCGGCAATGATCAAATTTTAAGCCTGATGAACCGCAGAAATAATATGCAGGAATATGATGATCTGATAAATTATGTTAGGGAAAAAGTTCCTCAGGCTGTTATTACAACAGATTTTATTGTCGGGTTTCCTGGTGAAACCGAGGAACAGTTTCTGGATACCGTAAATACCTGTATTAAATATGAATTTGATATGGCAAATACAGCGGCTTATTCTCCAAGACCTGGTACTCCTGCGGCAACAATGGAAAATCAGATCCCTGATGAAGAAAAAAGCAGAAGATTACAGGCTTTAAACAGAGTGATAAATGATATTGCCAAAAAGAAAAACAAGGAAAGTATCGGCAGAATTGAATCTGTTTTGGTAGAAGGTTTTAAAGAAAAACACAACAATTATTATGGAAGAACCAGGGGTAACAAGCTTGTTCATTTTAGTGGTGAAGGCTCACTCATTGGGGAAATTGTTGATGTCCGGATTACAGATGGAACAAATGCTTCTTTGAGAGGCGATGTTTTAACTGCTGTTACAAAATAAATCTATTTATAGAATTTTTTTATAAATTTTACAAAAGACTCAATATCTTCTTCTGTTGTATCAAATGAGCACATCCAACGAACTTCGGAGATAGTTTCATCCCAGACATAAAAGAAATATTTCTCCTGTAAGGGAGCAATCATTTCTTTGGGTATTATCGCAAAAACTCCATTTGAGTCTACGTTTCGGGTAATTTTTATAAAAGATAGAGCTTTTAATTTTTCTTCTAAAATTTTTGCCATCTTATTGGCATGGTTTGCATTTGTTAACCATAAATTATCTGTAAGTAAGGCTTCAAACTGGGAAGCAATAAAACGCATTTTTGAAGAAAGCTGCAACCCTTGTTTACGAATGTATTTAAAGTTTTTTGCCAGTGATTTATTAAAAAAAATAATTGCTTCACCGTACATTAAACCATTTTTGGTTCCCCCAAAAGAAAGAACATCTACACCTACATCGGCGGTAATTTCTTTCAGACTAAGGTTAAGACTTGCAGAAGCATTGGCAACCCTTGCACCATCCATATGCAAAAGCAAATCATTATTTTGAGCAAGCTTTGCAAGCTCAAGTATTTCATCAGGCTTATAAACTGTACCAAACTCAGTTGCCTGGGCAATAGAAATTACCTTTGGCTGGGCATGATGCTGGTCTCCAAAACCATGAAGATAATGTTTAATTTGTTCAGCAGAGATTTTCCCATTTTCAGGAGGAATTGTAAGTAATTTACAACCCGTAAATAACTCAGGGGCACAACATTCATCATAATTTATATGTGAATTTGCTGAGCAAATAATCGAATTAAAGGTCTGAGTCATGGCTTTTAAGCCAAGAACATTTGCTGCTGTGCCATTAAATACAAAAAAAACTTCAATATCCTGACCAAAACATTCTTTAAACTTTATTACGGCTCTTTCTGTATATATGTCATCACCATAAGCAACGACATGACCCTGGTTTGCTTCCTGCATCGCCTTTAAAACTAATGGGTGAACTCCTGAATTATTATCACTGGCAAAATTTTTACTATTCATATTTATTAAAATTTATTTATATTTTAATTAAGTTTATTTTAAAAAACAGTATCAATTATAACTTATTCTTGATATAATTTTAGTATAATTTTAGTCTTACTATACAGTAGAATGCTATAATTGTATCTGTCCATATAGTAAAAGTAAATTAAATTCTTTTATATAATTTCGTTATTGCGGAGGAATGTATGTCTAAGGTAGTTAAAAATATCAAGAAAACTTTACTAAGTTTGCTTGTTCTTGGAATGGGAACTTCAGGTATGGTAGGATGCAGCAGAACAGGCATTGGTGCAGTACCTAATTCTGAAGTTAAATCACTGGCACTGATTGTAGTTCCAAATAAAGGAAGGGTTGATGTACTTGATACTCAGATAAACAGAGTAATTCAGTCATTAAAGACAGATGACGGCCCCTCCAGTATTGCTGTTAGCCCCGATGGAAGGCAAATTTTAGTAACAAATACTACCAGTGGTACTGTTTCGGTCTTTTTAAGAAGGGATAATGAAACATTCCAGGAATTAAATCCAGTTGGTAGTGGTGTACGCCCTATCGGTATTGCTTTTAACCCAAACAGCCAGTTGTACTCCGAAGCTTATGTTGCTTATGAAGGTTCTGGTAGTGATGGTAAAATTTTAATCCTTGATACAAGAGATAAATCAGCATCTCCCAAAATCAGACAGGTTATCTCATTACCAGATTCACAACCAAGAAAAATAGTTGTCAGCAAAGATGGAAACAGAGTGTTTATTACCGATGGTCTGAATGACAGAATCATTACTCTGGTAAAAACCGGTAATAATTTTTCCAAAAACTTTTCACAACCTTTTGATCAAAATAGAGCAAATGTTGATCTTCAGGGTATGGTAGCTGATGATCAGGACAGATTGTTTATTGCCAATGGTGCAAGAAGTGATGTGTATGTTTTTAATGGCAGAGGAAATGCTGTTGCCCAAAACATTACTTTACAGGACAATCAGGTTGTTGGTACCGAACAGGTTGGGCCCAAAAATCTCCTTCTCTATAAAAATCCTCAAACAAATGTTGAAAAACTTTATGTTACAGGCTATAATGCATCAGTAGTTTCCGTAATCGATCCAAAGAATTTAAGATTACTGAGAAATATCCGTTTATACCAAAATGTAGCCACCAGAGATTCATATAATCCAGTAGGGATAAACATTGGTTCATCTTCATCGAAAGATGATGTAATTTATGTTACCAATGCATCTGGTTTAACAATTACATTAATTGATCCTGCAACCGATACTTTAAAAAGAAATATTTCCCCTGTTGAATCAGCTGGTGCTCAGGACCCACTTGGTGAAGTTGTTACAATTGGCGCTGTAAAATAGTTTGTAAGGGCAGAACAGTGTTCTGTCCTTAATTTCCAACACTAAAAATATAAATTTGTTAACCTCGTAGCAAAGCATACGAGGTTTTCATCGATAATTAAGGATTATAAATTTTATAATGGCTAATCAGGCTTTAACAAAAATTGGGGTAATAAGTCTTGGATGTCCCAAAAATCTTGTAGATACAGAGGTAATGCTCGGCCTTATCAATAATTCAGGATATGTGATTACGCCTGATGAGACTGAAGCCGATGTAGTACTGGTTAATACCTGTGGTTTTATTGATGCTTCACAGAAAGAGTCTATCCGAACTGTACTCGAAACCCATGCATCCGGTAAAAAGGTTATTATGGCCGGTTGTCTTCTTGAAAGGTTCAGAGGAGAAATAGAACAGCAGATGCCCGAAGTAAGTGCATTTATTGGAACAGGTGAAATTACCAATATTGTAAATGTTCTTGATAATGTGACTGGTTATACCAGAAAGAATGAAAAACTTCTGGATTACTTTTCAGCAGAATTTGAAGTTCCAAGATTCAAAACAGATTTTTCAACCTATTCTTATGTAAAAATTTCTGAAGGATGCGATCATCCTTGTACATTTTGTATTATTCCAAAATTGCGTGGTAAAAATCATAGCAGACCCATTTCATCAATTGTTCAGGAAGTTACTCAATTGGCTGAGAATGGTGTAAAAGAAGTTGTCCTTGTTGGCCAGGATTTGACTGCATTTGGACATGATATGTCGGATAAAAGAGCAAATAGTCTGACAAACTTGTTGAAAGAACTGGTTAAGATTCCTGATAGTCCTTATTACAGATTACTTTATACATATCCCGGAACTATTACCCAGGACCTTCTGGAATTAATTTCCCAGGAAGAGAAAATACTTTCCTATATTGATATGCCTCTTCAGCATAGTCATACTGATGTTCTTAAAGCAATGAAAAGGCCATTTGCCGAAGAAAAAATTGAAGATTTATTGTTTAGAATGAGAGAAACTATTCCTGATTTAGTCCTAAGAACCACTTTTATCGTTGGCTTTCCAGGTGAAACAAAAGAACATTTTGAACATTTATGCAGTTTTGTCAAAAGGCATAAATTTGAACATTTGGGAGTTTTTACCTATTCAAAAGAAGAAGGAACGCCTGCTGGAGC
>CAYRDV010000432.1:0-5005 GCA_964422885.1 uncultured Candidatus Sericytochromatia bacterium | reverse complement strand
TATCATAAAAATCACGTAATTTATTAGAGTAAGGGTCAAAAATTTCTTTATCCCCGGAAAAAAATTCATCAAAAAAATGTTCTGTCTTTTTCACATCTTTGGCAATATCATAAATACTTTTTTCAGGTTTACCATTACTATACCCATTTTGAAGGCTCCATACCGAAACAAATTCGCCCTTTCTTGTATTCGCAGCAAGTTCCCTATCAATAAAAGCAATCTCGCCCCTAGTTGCTTTTTCCCATATTTTTTCATGTTCAGTCGCACCAATTGTACTTCCTGGTGAAGATCGGGAATAACCCCAGATCGTTTTTACATTGGGGAATATTTCTCTATAGCTATAAATTGAATGCTTTCCCCCAGAATAGCATGATGAGATATGGACATCTTCTATCTGAGCAGCGGCTTTTGGTAAAGCTTTTGCCAGTTTATTGAGTATTTCAAAAGTCACTTCACCATTATCATCTCCAAATACACCATTACCTGTACTATGACCTGAAAGTAGCAACCTTGCCGGAATTATTTCGCCTTTTTCTGCTTGAGCCCACACTTCTGCAATTTTTGCAATTTCATCACGGGCAAAATCATCATAATAATTTATTGCCTCTTCTATTTTTTCTGATTGTTCAGGAGTAAGGCCCAAAGTTTTTACAAACTTACTAATATCTTCAGCCTTTAAAAGATTATAAGTATTTCCGTTTTTATCATTGATAGAGATGATATTTGTTTTGCTTCCATCATGATTTGTTTTTCGATAACTACTGTTGAGTATAGATGTAACTTTTATATTTTCTGATTTTAAATTTTCTTTTAACTTTTTTACTTCATAAGAAGCGCCAGTTCCCATGCCAACAAAAAGAATATTGTTGTTTATGGAAGCATTTTTTGCGGATAATTTTACTGAATCCTGACTATAAGGCAAAATATCTTTTTCTAAAGAAAGATTAGAGCTTATTGTTTTTATTAAATTTTTTTCTATCTGAGTGTTATTAACTAAATTATTTACCTTCATACTCTTTTATATCTGGATATAGCTGAAACTTGTCATACCTTTAATATCATTTAACTTAAGCTTATCTTTAATTTATCTTTAAGAAATCCTCCCCAACCCTCCTTTGATAAAGGAGAGAGTATAATTGACCAAATTAGAGAATACTCAAACAAGTAATAATGAGTACAATATTTTATTCAAAAAAAATAATTATTTTCATTAGTTTGAGTATTCTCGGTTTAATACGAAGCTAATATCTGTAACAAATGACTCGTATGGTCAATAAGAAAACAAAACTGCCAACAAAGCATATATTGAGTAACATAATTTACAGTTACAAAGTAACTCCCCACAAAGTGGGGCCCCTGTTTGTATTAACCCCAAAACAGAGTTTTGGAAACAAAAAAAATTTGTTTTACCTTGAAACTTTGTTTCAAGGTATTGTTAATAAAATAGCTGATTTGTGTTATTCTCAATAGTGATAAAAATATAATAAATAAGATCATTAATGAGTAAAGACCTTCCTGTTACAGAAAAATACCAGATAGAAAAAAAAATAAAAGAAGGTAGTTTTGGCTCAACTTATTTCGCAATAAGTAAAGAAAACCAAAAAAGGGTTATTATAAAGCATATCTCCCTAAAAAAAGCTGATGCTGTAAACCGAATAACATATATCGAGCATGAAGCAAAAATAATTGCAAACCTAGAACATCCTCAGATTCCAAAATATGTTGATTTTTACACAGTTGAAACTGAAAAGAATGTGGATATTTATTTTATTCAGGAATATATCAGAGGTAGTAATCTTTATCAGTTAGTACAGGAAAAAAAGTTTTTTTCCGAAGAGGATGTAATAAATATTGCTATCGGAATATGCCATGTTTTAAAATATATTCACAGTTTTTCTCCACCAATAATCCATCAGGATATAAAACCAGCAAATATTATTCAGGCATATGATAATACAGTTTTCCTTATAGACTTTGGAGCAGTAAAACAAAAAATTCTTTATGACAGATTTTCTGAAATGGGCATATCAACAATCATCGGAACACATGGTTATATGCCAATTGAACAGTTTGAAGGAAGGGCTGTTCCTGGTTCAGATATATATTCTCTTGGACTTAGTTTAATTTTTCTACTTTCACACAAAGAGCCATTACAACTTGATAAAAAAGGACTTAACTTTGATTTCAGAAAGTCCGTAAAAATATCCGATGAATTTGCCCGGATTATTGAAAAAATGACAGTCCCTGACTGGCGAAACAGGTATTCTACAGCATCAGAGCTTGAGAAAGATCTGACTTTACTGGAAGGATTAAAAAACAATAAAAAAAAAGGTAAAAACAGAAAAATTTATGAAACAATTAAAACGGAAATCAGAGAAGATGAAAGAATAAGATGGTTTGGCAAACCTAAACCACTAAATATAATAAAAAAGCACTTAAAAAATCTAATTTTAAAATACTCTTTAATTTCCCTAATTCTAATTCCTTTTTTACGTTTGAACGGGATTTTACCGAAACTTACTCCTTTGGTTTTCTGGGGATTCATATTTGCAGGAATTTTTACCGGTTTTTTTATTAGTTATCTGAATTCTCAAAGGTTAACATATATAATTACCAACCTAAGAGCAATAATTATTTATAATGGGTTATATAAAACAGTAAAAACATTTAATAACTCAGGTATTATAGATATAATTGTGAACAATTCTGGTAAAAAAACCGGTGACTTAAATTTTTTCCGCAAAAATTCTTCAGAAAATTTCAGTTTTGAAGCGATAGATAATGTCATGCTGGTTCATCAAATCGCAGCAGAAACTATCATAGAAAAGGGCAAAAATGACTGAGCATACATTATTGTTAAATAAGTATGAAATTATCTCTGAACTCAGAAAAGGGTGGTACTCTACTACTTATTTAAGTAATGATAAGCAAACACAAGAAAAGTATATAATAAAACATTTTAATATTGAAAAAAACGAAAGTAAAATTCTTTCTCTGGTAGAAAGAGAAGCAAAAATTCTAAAAAACGTATCGCATCCTCAAATTCCCATATTTGTAGATTACTTTACTTTGGAAACTGAGTCATTTATTGAAATTTATCTTGTTCAGCAATATATAGAAGGTAAAAATATTGAAACATTAATAAAAGAGGGTAAATATTTTACTGAAAAAGATGTTGTTAAAATTGCAGTTCAGCTAACAAAAATACTTGAATACCTCCATAATTTTTTGCCACAGATAATTCACCGAGATGTAAAACCAAGCAATATTATTATTACATCTGATGAAAGAGTTTATCTGATTGACTTTGGCTCAGTAAAAGAAAAACTTACTTATGGAAAATTATCAAATTCAGGACTCTCAACGATTATTGGCACTCAGGGCTATATGCCCATTGAACAGTTTGAAGGAAAAGCTGTTCCTGGTTCGGATATTTATTCATTAGGGCTTACTTTGATTTATCTACTATCTCATAAAGAGCCTTTGCAAATACCAAAAGAAGGTCTTTATTTTAAATTCCAACCATTTATAAATGTTTCAGAGCATTTTTCAAAAATATTGCAAAAAATGATCGAGATAGATTGGACAAAAAGATATATTACAACTTATAAGCTAAGAAGTGACCTTACTTTACCCGAAAAAATAATCTCTAAAAAAAAGATTTTAAGGGGTAGTTCAAAAGAACTGGTAAACAGGGAAAAGGTAGCTGAACACCTGATGGCAGATGAAAATATTATCTGGATTGGTAAACCTGGCCTAAAATATCTGTTTTTAAAACCTGGTCTGGTTTCATCTTTTATCGCTGGTGGTGTATTAACAACTATTTCAACCTTATTATGCATCTTTTTTACAGGAGCCTCAGTTTATTTTCATCTTTCTTTAATACTGGTTATCATTGGGTTAGTATTTGTTCTGATTGGACTGGGCTTATTAAGTACGCCATATTACACACTAAAATTTGCATTTCAGACAATATATGCCATTACGGATCAAAGAATACTGATCGTTCCCAAAAATCCGCAAAAAAACAGAAACTCGATATTTCTTATACCTGCAGGAATAATCAGAGCGATAGGTAAAGGGTATTTGTTTTTAAATAATTCTTTTATTGATAATATTAGGGTTTTACCAGTATTACTGATAAGGTTTTTGGAACAAAATAATTCCGGTAGTGATGTAATGGAAATAATTGAATTTTTAGAAAATGTCCAAACAATAAATGGTAAGGATATCAGTAAAATGCTTATTGAAAGAAGAGAATATCCTGATAGTGCAGGTGAAATTTATTTTTATAAAATAGATTCAGAAGGTTCACAAAAGATATTTTTAAAATTAATTGGAATTAAAGAAGTAAGAAAAGTGGAAAAACTAATTCTCGGAGCTTTTAAACAAAATCCAAAAGAAGACTTATAGCTTTAAATTTGTCTATATAGCAAGACTTATATTATTATGGGTAATATACTTAATGGGAATAAAATAGTTTATAATTAAAACTGAAGAAATTTTAAGAAATATCTGTTTATAAGTTAAATTTAATGAAAGTAATTGAGCATGTAAATCGTGCAAAGTCGACTCTTTTTTCGATTGAGATCCTTCCTCCGCTAAAAGGCCAGAGTATTCAGTCAATATTTAATACAATAGATCCATTATTAGAATTTAAACCAGCTTTTATAGATGTTACTTATCACCGTGAAGAGTATGTCTACCAGGAAAAAGAAAATGGTTACCTGGAAAAAATATCAATCAGAAAAAGACCGGGAACTGTTGGTATTTGCAGTGCGATTACCAATAAATATCATATAGATACTGTACCGCATATTATCTGTGGAGGATTCACTGTAGAAGAAACAGAAAATGCCTTAATTGATCTGAGTTTTTTGGGAATTGATAATGTCCTGGTAATACGTGGGGACCCGATTAAAACTGAATCAGCATTTTCTCCTGAACCAAAAGGACACAAATATGCAGCAGAACTACTTCAGCAAATTGTTGATATGAATCATGG
>CAYRDV010000431.1:0-5032 GCA_964422885.1 uncultured Candidatus Sericytochromatia bacterium | reverse complement strand
AATAAAATTTATAAATACCTTTAAGTTATGGGGAAAGTGGGAAAATGGGCATTTATTGTTTATGACTTAGGTACACATAGCAGTAGATATGGTGATAAAATTTTTAATATGGGAAGATGCAATGGACTATCAGTTCAACAATACAGGTGTTTTTACAAATATTTCCCATTTATAAATCAAGTTTTGAATCAAATTATTTTTATAAAGAATATTAAAAAGTTATTGATTGTTTTTTAGCTTGTAAATCGCTAAAGACATGATTATAATTAAACTATGCAGAACAAACTTGAAAAAATAATGGTACTGGAGCAAAGGATAAAAGCTTTGGAATCCAGACTATCAGTTAATCAGGACTCCGATATTGAAGTCCATATCAGGCGATTAAAAGCCCGTAAACAAGAAATAGAGCATGAAGTACAGATTAAAAATTATCTGCCTTTATAAACCTGTTGCCAATATTTTTACTTTTAAAATCAATTTATGGTGAAGTTTCTTCAGTAATGCTCTCTGCTACGACTTCACCAGAATTATTAAACTTTATTCCTCTTTTAAAAGACTGATAATAAATATATCCGGTTATATCTCCAAATGCTTTGCATTTACCAGCGTTTTTATTACAATGGTTCAAGATAATATCTTTAACATTATCAATCTGCTCAGTTTTTGATAAATCTAAAATATTTGTAGGTAAACCAGTAATATACTTAATCTTATCAACAGAGAATGAGACATATTTTACAGGATAGGGTTTTACTAAACTTGTTTCAATAAAAATACAAGGTTTAAAATTATCTCTCCTGCTAATTTTATCTTTCAGCTCTGCAATTTGCTTGAGGAGGTTTTGTTCTCTCTCATACAGTTTGATGGTTTCACGGTAATCATAAATCAGTTCAGCAGTATCCAGACCCAGAGATGGTGCAATAATTTTAAGCTTATCTTCAGCTATAGTCTTGTTTTTTATCTGATTAATTATTTTACTGACACCACTGGAAATGTTCTTGTAACCAAGAGTTTGGGCAATGGTCTTTCTCTTTTCTTTGTCTGATTCAATGATTTTTACAAGTTTTTGCCACTCATTCACTTTATTTTCGGTTGTTTTTTCATTGGTACAATATTTGATATTGATTCTTTTGTTTCTTTAGGTTTCCAATCATCAACCTGTTCAGGAGTAATCAGTTTAGCCATCGACATGCTGTTATAGCGATTGTAAACATATAAAAACTTGTCCTCTGATATCATGTCATTTGACCATCTCAGAAATAGGTTAAACTCATCATAGAAGACCTGTTCTTCTGAATCATAATACCTTCTGTAGTCCTCCAATAGAGATTCATTATAATATTTTCCATTATCATCTGTCCGCAGAGCCACTAAAAAATCAGTTAACAGGTCAACCAGTTCTAAACCGACAAGATTTTCAACCTGTATATCAATCATGCAACAATCATCAATCCGAATCACAATATTGTTGATTATGCCTTCATACCTGAGAAACAGATATTCATCTTTTAATTTTTTGTATTTTGGCTTCCGGTAAAAGATTACAGGTTTAAAAATAAACTTATCTATGTTATCTGCCAGCCATGCCCTGAAGAGCTTAATTTGATTTATACTTTTGTTCCTTTTCCTTCTTCTCATATTTTGCTTTTAATTATTAACTCCAAACAAATCTGATAATACAGAATTTAATTCATCCAATCTCTTTCTGTACCAGTCTTTTGCCATATAAATTTGGGGTTTTATTACTTCGTTATTATGGTTTCTAAATGTCATTGTTAATATTTGAGCAACTGATTTATCTGTAAACTGAGTTGGATAATGAGTATTGACAAGAATTGTTCGGTTATTTTCATCCGTACTCAGAGTTAAAATATCTCCCACTTCAACAATTTTGTTTGCAGATTCTAAAATAGATGTACTAATAATATCTTTGTAATTACTGATCCTGTTTTCAATATCCTTTTTGATTTTGTCTTTTAATTTTTTAGTCATTATTTATTTAAAATTTTAATATTATCTACTATTATTTTAACAAATATAGACATATTTATCAATATATAGATAATTTACCCTGATTAAATCAATATATTTTTAATTATGATGTTATAATCTAGTATATAATACTATTTTTAACAGTAATTATGGAAAAATATTCTCAAGATTTACAACTGGCATTTTAATAGTGAGAAAAAGGAGGATTACAAAATGGCAAGATTATTAAAAAGAGTACCTTTCGACTTCAATGCACCATTAAAACAAGTATGGGATGATGGTAGAGGTCTTTTAGATAAAGAACCACCTGTTGGGGAATGTTATCAACTATGGGAGGATACTACCGAAGGTAGCCCTGTTACTCCAGTATTCAAAACAGTTCAAGAATTAGCAGAATATTGTGAAAAGAATGTACCAATTTATGGTTACACCAAACAAAGTAAAGACAGATGGTTGGATATGATTAATAAACAAAATTTTGATTTTACAGAAGATAATATTACTTATATATAAAGAGTAAAAGTATGGAAGAATATTCTCAAGATTTACAGTTAGCTTTCAAACAGTGGCACTACAATGCTATGCAGGGCATAGTCAGGAGTTACGGTTTCTGTATCGGTTCTGGTTATTCAGAATTCAGAAATATGAACTACGACCAGGCCCTTTATAAAATAAAAAATGAATCTTCTAAACTGTTTATTCGGTTAGAAAAAATGGCTAAAAATTATGGGTAACAATTGCGAATGTAAAATAATAAAAGTAACAGGTTATATAGAATTATACGAAAAGGTATTTCTCCCTTATAGTTAAGGTTTTCTACAAAAACCTCCTAAAGTGGCTTGATTAGTATTACCTAAATAATTTTTCAATTCATTAATATCTAATTTACTATTTTTATCCTTGTCATTTGAATTAAATCTATAATCCAAATATGAGTCTGTTCCAACTCCTAAGTCTTCTTTACTTAGATTATCTTTGTTATCTGGGTTAACTGATTTTAAATCTTTTTCTATATCTTGAGTTAAAGTTACACAATCAGTTTTAAACCCACTTCCGAAACTAGGAGCTGGGTTATTTTGTGTAACTTTTCCATCTTTATTTGTGTTTGGGGTTATTACAGAATTATTACAGCTAATTAGAAACAAAAGCGATATTATTGTTGGAGAATATTTTACCATTAATTTTCCTCATTTTTTTACAGACTTATTGTATATAACCAACCTGGGCATAAAATTTCATAACATATTATATTAAAAACTAAATTCGGTCTCTTTTATTTAAATTACACTTTCTACAGAGCAATTGAATGTTCTGAGCTGAGTTTGAACCACCCAACGAAAATGGAATCATATGGTCATATTCAAGGTATTGCCTAGCTTGACATTGTACACATTGTCCCCTATCTCTTACCCATACTTCTTGCCTTACTGATTGAGGAATGTGTCTGGTGCTATTTGCAGTCTGACTGAAATCAAGCTTTCTATGAAACTTATTTAGAGCCTGACTTATATATGCTTCTAAAATATCACTATCATTTAACCGGAATACGGCATTTGCTTTACTTGTTTTTCCTAATATAGAAAAATTTGCACCATTTGCTTTGAAACGAACAATATTTTTCAGTGGTATCTCTAATGGCTTATCATGTGACATAAAGAAAACTCTTTCACTAGTAACAAAGATTTCACCTTCATGGTATTTTATGTCATTTTTTAATTTCTGTACTAACCTGACATTGGGTTGGCAATGCCATACGAACTCATTTGCAGTTGTCATAATATTATGATCGGTTCTGGATGGTATTTCTCCTGAGCTAATTTTTTCTATTAATTTAACTCTTTTAATGGTTTCATCTATTTCATCTTTAATTTTGTCCGATGGGTTTAAAAAATCACAAACACTTTTAATTGTAGCCTCCTCTTCGGCAGTAATTATATTATCTGAGACTATATTTGATAACATACCATGAAGAAAACTTTCAATTTCCCATTGTGATTTCAATAAACAATCCTGTAAGTCCAGATTATTTTGTTTGCAAAAAGAATTTAGACTTCCCATTTCGTCACTAGTCAAGATTCCATCTGACAGGAAATCTATCAATAAACCCTTGAACTTATTTTCTTTTTCAATTCTTTCATTGTACTCTTGCAATTCTCTTGCCTTTTTTTCATTGAGTTCTTTGATTTCAGTCTTTTTCTTTTCATGGTATTTGAAGGGAGCTGATAAAATAGTCTTGAAAAAACCTGATAAATTTTTCTTCTCAGATGGATTGGGCTGGGGGGGTAAATCAGGGTTATTATTGTGATTGGTATTATTGTTTACGGATTGTTCTGGTAAATTTGTTTCCTCTTCAATTCCAAAATGTTTTAATAAGGAGCTTAGCCCCCCATTAAAACCAGAACCTATTGCCGTAAACCTCCAAACCTCCTTAAAATATATTTCACCAACCATTATGGATTTTTCTTTGTCAAAGTCAGAACCATTGAAGTTATACCCACCTTTAAGATTATCATTTTCATATAATGACAGAGAGCCTTGTTTTAATTCAGACATTGTACTATCTCCTTCAGATGTCATGGTAAATACAAGTTTTTTAATTTTTTGTGGGAGCTTAGATAGATCAATTATAAAGGTTTGGGTATTCGATTCTAATGGTAAAAAATAAATGCTTTTGCATGGAGATTCTTTTTGATTATAAAAAATCATATATCTATCATCAGAACATTTCCCATTCTCATCAAGACCAAAGCAACTAATATCATATTCTATATTGTTATTGTTTTCAGCTAATATTTTAATTTTAAATTGCTGAGAACCACATATATCAGTAAGTTTTATTCTTTGACCACGAGACAAATACATTACAATATGTTCCTATGTGTTTTGATAAATGGATAAATTTCATATTAATTCTATCAAAAAAAATTTTATATCGGAGAACTATTAATAATTAAAATGGTAACTTTAGTTGTCCAGGCAAATAAATTTTAATTTCGGAAAGCTTTTACCTTTGATTGCAGCTTCATATCCGCCCTTAATT
>CAYRDV010000430.1:0-5043 GCA_964422885.1 uncultured Candidatus Sericytochromatia bacterium | reverse complement strand
GGAAGGGGAACTCAAAAAGCTTTTTCAAGTCCCCTCTCTTGTTCGTTGAGCGAAGTCGAAACGGAAAGGGGTGGAGCAAGGGGCTTAAGTCCCTTGTTAAAGGGTGAGTTAAAACTTGTAATAGCCTGCCCCTGGGAAATTCAAAGAATACATTTTAATCATTTATTAAACCTGAAAGAAATTATTCAAAAATCAGAAAAAAATATTATTTTCAGAATTTTTACCAAACATTCAAATAATGCATTATTCGTCTTGTTGAGAAAAGAGCTTCATTTGATGCTGGGAGAAAAAAATGTTGAAGTAATACCAAATTGCCCTTATCAGGAATATATGAGGTTATCTGAAGGAAGTGATATAGTATTGGACTCCTTTCATTTTGGAGCGTATAACTCAGTTATAGATGGCCTCTATGCCGGTAAACCTGTAATCACTTTAGAAGGGGAAAAGGCCTATAACAGGTTTTCTGGGGCTGTATTAAGAAAACTGGAATTATCAGAACTGGTTACAAATACAAATGAAGAATTTATTGATAAAACTTTGCAACTTATTAATGATGATATTTATAGAGATTTTATAAAAAATAAAATAAAAAACAGTGATTTAGATGAATTATTCAAACCAAAGGAGCCTTTTTACTTTAAACAGGTTATTGATACTCTGATAAATAATTTAAATCTTTAATTTGTTATATTATAATCAGTCTTTAGTAAGAATTAACCCATCCAGACCAAACATTTCTGTTAGAATATTTCCCAGCTCATATGGCGGGGACTCTTTGTTATCAATTTCGTCTTTAAAAACTATATAGGCTATTTGTGAATCATCAAGTTTCATTCCAACCTGCCAGCGGTTTTCCAGCTTGAAATTAGGTAAATTTATGTCGAGAGTTCTGGGTATTTCTTTTTCAGCAATATTATCACCTGAGCCAGGTTTAATATAGATTGTTAAACGTGGATGAGGTTCAAAAGCCAATAAATAACTATTATGGAAAAATGGAGCTTTATATTTCCCGATCTTATTTTTACCCATAATCAGAGGTATATAGCTTTTTTTATTAATTAGTTTGATCTCATCGTCCTCATTGGCATTAATCAACCTCCATTCGAGAACGATCCCAACAGTATGCGGATATATTTCTTCAACATGAACAATATCATTAGCAATCAGGGTTGCCCCAAATGATATTGCTTTAGCAGCCATTCTGGAGTTAACTTCTTCAATGAAATTAAGATCTCCGGTAATATATTTTTTATTTTCCACCAAAAACTTTTTAATTGTTTGCCTGGTTAGTTCAAACTCATTAAATCCTCCTACCAATATTACCCCGTCTATATGAGTTTTATCCTCATCTGAAATTATTTCACCTTTGGCTTCTTTTGCCTCCAGATGATTAAGATTGAGGAAACGCCTTAAAACATTTTCAATACCATGTTTTACTTCAGAAAATGCTTCTTCCACTTCATGCATATAACAGACAAGTGGACTCTCTATTATTGGTAAACGTTTTGAGTAACTTGGATGCATAGTAGCTGTCTGGATATTATCAGTAATAAACTGGGCGCAGTCTACTTTGTATTCCTGTAATCTTTTATAAAGCTCATAAAAAACATTGGTACCGGGTTGTAATTCTTTATTTTTGTCAGATCTCTGGTAAGCAATCTGTAAAAGTTTGGTATCAAAATATACACCAGCTTTTCCTAATTCAGAGATCCCATTTCCATCATTTGCCAGTACTTCTACCCTGTTTTCATCCAGCTTACATAAAGTGACATCAAAGGTACCGCCACCCATATCACATACCAGGATATTACCTTTAAAGGATCTTTTATGTTCAGCTTTATGCCAGTAACCATAGTAAGCTGCTGCCGCAACAGGTTCGCTTATGAGCTGGACTAAAGGTAATCCGAGGCGATCTTTAATTATTTTTTCCAGTTTTGGTCTGCCAAGATGATTCGGTTGTCTGGTAATCCAGGCTTGTGGCACACTGACAACAATACCTTCAATATTCCCAATTTCTTTTTTAAAGCTGTAGTCTCCTCTTTTTTCAGATAAAAGAATTCTTTTAAGATATTCAACAATAACATCCTCAGGATCTTTTTTTCCTCCCCAACCCAGCCTTTGACGCTCATTCTCGGGACGGGGAAGAACCATTTTCATATCTTTATAAAACTCTGTACCTTCGCTCCCAGCAACTCTAAGTGCTTCTCTGCCAATCCTGGTTACCTCGCTGTTTCTGTTTTTAGTAAAAGCAACACAACTTGGTATGTAGTCTGTCCCGGCAGGACCCGGATACCTGAATGTTTCGATATTTCCCGATTGATCTATATATGACAAGGTTGAGTTTGTTGTCCCAAAATCCAGGCCTATCCTGTATCCCATGCAATTAATCCTTTGAGTTAAAATACTAAAAAAGTTCCGACAAAACAGAGATTCTTTGTTTCTCATAATGACAGTTTTCCTGCCACAATAAGAAATACCCTAATATTTTTCTTATCAAACTCAATATGATGAGTTACTTTTGATTATATCATAGCAAAAGAGGTTAAAACTATTACCTGGAGCACGTTTTAATTTAATATAGATTTAATTGGTAGTTAATTAACCGAATCATAAAACCATAAGGGCAAAACACTGTTCTGCTATATTATTTTTATGATAAAATAGAAATAATTAAGTCTATAAAAGGAGCTTTTATGGGGCCTGTAATTGGTTCAGTGGATTAACCGGCAATGATCAATCAGGAATTACGATTGGGAAATATTCGTTTAGAGAAAGAAGTAGAAGGTAATTTTGGTAGTGGTGATGAAGGACTGCAAAAAGCCTTGAAAGCTGCTTCTGAAAATGAAGGTTCTGAATTAGTTTATGAAAAAAACGGTTCATGGCATGTTTCCAAAGTAGTCGATGATACTATGGACGGAAAAATAAGCCCTTTAAGGAAAAGCGACTCAATAACTTTAAATATGCAGGAACTGTTAAAACAAGGGATAAATCCTATTTCTGCCGCAATTTCTTTTAAAGAAGACGATAAGTAACTTTTTGGTAAGGACAGAACATTGTTCTGTCCTTACCAAACCTGAATTACAGTCTTTCGCCAATTATTTTTCCTAATGCTCTATTTTCCATTTGATTGTTAATTGAAAAATAGGCTCCTACGCCAGGAAATAAACCAGCCGCAGCGTAATGGCCATTGGCAGCTAACACTTCCACGTTGGAAACAGACTTTTCCCAGGCAACTACATCAGTATTAAAAGCTTTTTTCCATCCTTCACGGGCCAAACCTGCCTGACAGGCCTCTAGCATAACTACTTTTAAATTTTTGCTTACTTTTTTACTCTCAATATCATGATGAATAATATAATCACCATCAGGATCGCCATTATCTGCGAAGGTTATTAACGCGCCTTCACCACCATGCCCAAGAGAAACTATTCCAAAAGCTTTTTGATCATAAGCGGCATTTTTAAAATCACTGGTTGTTGTTTTATTATCAATTATTACTGTATAACCTTTTGCTCTGAGTCTTAATATATCATCCTGTACCATTAATTTATTTGGGGTTCTCATTGCTAAAATATTATGAGTCCCTTCTAAAGTATATAAGAAGTAAAAATTTCTTCCGTTGGATTTGCCAAAGGGTTTTAATACCTTTCTGCCTTCGTTGTTTTTATCAAAAGGATCAGAGGTAACTCCAGAATTTTCTTTTGTTGACAGAGTATTATGACTTTCTTTTAAAGATGATGAGTTAAGGGTTTCTGTAGGTAATTTTTTTTCTGAACTGGTTGTAACTGATTGATTTATAACTTGTGCAGGAACTGCATTATCAACTTTTATACTCATAATATCCCTAATTTTTTTAATTAATATTCTTGATATTTAATAGAAAGAAAAATTAAAATCTTGCTAAAAATTTAATATTAATTTAACTTTTATTTAATTTATATTTTAATGACAAAAAACAGATTAGTAATTAATTACTAATCTGTTCTTAAATTTATTGATTATCATTTGAAGATTCAGTCTCTTCTTTTTTCAATAGTTTCCCTCTTCCTGATTTAATTAAAGCATCCTTTAAGAGATATTCGATATGACTGTTTATACTTCTGAGTTCGTCTGCAGCCCAATGCTCCAGAGCATTGAATATCTGTTTATCTATCCTTAAAGGAAATTGCTTTTTTTCACTCATTAATAAATAGTACCTGTATTAATAACTGGCCTTACTTCACTTTCTGATACCAATGTTACCAGAAGATTATTTACCATTGTTGCTTTTTTGTCATCATCAAGCTCAACAATTTTGTTTTCCGAAAGATGCTTTAAGGCTGATTCTACCATACCAACAGCCCCTTCAACAATTTTTTGTCTTGCGCTGATAATGGCCTGTGCCTGCTGCCTTCTCAGCATAACCTGGGCAATTTCCGGGGCATACGCGAGATGACTTAACCTTGTTTCAATTACTTCAACACCAGCATCAAGTAATCTTGCTTCCAGCTCTCTCTTCAATGTTTCGGCTACTTCAACAGGATTACCTCTCAGCGATATTTCTCCTTGCTCATGCGGCTCATAAGGAAAATGGCTTGATAAGCTTCTGATGGCAGTCTCACTTTGAATAGAAACATATTCTTCATAATCTTCCACATCAAATAAGGCACTTGCTGAATTTATTACTTTCCAGACAATTACAGAGGCAATTTCAATCGGGTTTCCATCAGCATCATTTACTTTTAGTTTTGCGCTGTCAAAATTTCTGATCCTTAGCGAAATTTTCTTTTTGGCAGTAAATGGATTACTCCACCAGAAGCCATCATCACTTGTGCTTCCTATGTATTTACCGAAAAAAAGCAGAACCCGTGATTCATTTGGCTGTATTGTATAAAACCCGCCAAACATAGCTCCTGCAACCAAAAAGACCACTATATTAATAATTTGGGGCTCATTTAATTTTATTACCCATATTATATTAATCCCAAATACTACGATTAGGGCAAATAGCATTAAAAAACCATTTACCTTGAATACATCTTTCCGCTTATATTCACCGCAACC
>CAYRDV010000429.1:4277-5151 GCA_964422885.1 uncultured Candidatus Sericytochromatia bacterium | reverse complement strand
ATAAGATTATTTTGTAAGTTATATCCGGATTATTTTTTAAAAGTCCCATAAATTCTTCTCTGTTGATTGTTATTACTTTTACCTTACTTAATGCTATTACTGTAGTAGAACGTGGATGTCCATCCAATAGGGATATTTCTCCAAAAAATTCTTTTTCATTTAACATACCAAGAATATGCTCTCTGCCATCGTTGGATAAAACTGAAATTTTTACCTGACCATTGACAATGATATAAAGGCTTGTTCCCCGATCTTCTTCGTAAAAGATGATTTGGTTTTTATCAAATTCTTTTTCAACACAAACCTGGGCAAGTTGATCCAACTCTTCTTCCTCAAGGTTATTAAGAAGGGGAACCTGTTCTAAAAATTCTCTTAGTTGCTGAGTATTCATTAAATCCCACTTAGAAAAACTATTATCATAAGATTATATAATAAATTTTAAACAGTGAGAATGTAAGAAAAGAAGCCAATTATTTAAAAAAATAAATAGGATGTTTAAAACAAATATCTTGAAAATAATTAAACTCAAATCTATTCTTTTTAATTTCGGGTAAATTCTGATTTAAATTATTGAATTTCACCAGAGCTGTTATACCTTTGTTTAAATATTCCAGAAGTTGTATCCCCTGTTCCAGGACCATACCATGTAATAACAAAATTACCACTACTGTCCATTGTTATTGATGGTTCCACCTGATTTCCCAGTGTATAGTTATTAACTAGAAAATTTGTGCCCTGAGTTGCCCCGGAAATATTATACCTTTGGGCAAATGTTCCATATCCTGAGTCACCTAATCCTGAACCACTCCAGGTAATAGTGAAATTTCCACTTTCATCCAAAGATACTGATGGGTATAATTGATTACTTGTAGTA
>CAYRDV010000429.1:0-4177 GCA_964422885.1 uncultured Candidatus Sericytochromatia bacterium | reverse complement strand
TAGGTATTTACGAGAAATTCAGTACCATTGGTTGTCCCATCACTAAGATACCTTTTTCCATAGATTCCATTGCCGGGATCGTTTGACCCCGTTCCACTCCATGTAATGATAAAATTTCCATTATCATCAGTAGCTACAGATGAATCATACTGGCTGCTTGTAGTATAGGTATTTACGAGAAATTCAGTACCATTGGTTGTCCCATCACTAAGATACCTTTGCCCATAGACACCATAATTACTTCCATCCTGGCTAAAACTATCCCAAGCAACGATAAAGTTACCAGAACTATCCATTGCTACTGCTGGTTTTCGCTGTGTACTGGTAGTAAATGTATTAATCATAAAGTTAGAACCGTTTGTTGTTCCATCACTAAGATACATTTGTCCATAGATGCCGTTATTAGTATCAGGTGTTCCAGGCCCAGACCATACAATAATAAAGTTACCGTTACTATCTATTGCAACTGCTGGTGATATTTGGTTACTTGTAGTATATGAATTAACCAGGAAGTTGGTGCCGCTTGCTGTTCCGTCACTAAGATACCTTTGCCCATAGATGCCACTATTAGTATCCTCTGATCCGGGACCTGCCCAGGTGATAACAAAATTACCACTATTATCTATTGCTACAGAAGGGGTTCCCTGGCTACCAGTAGTATATGTATTAACTCTGAATTCAGAACCCTGAACCGAGCCTGTTGAATCATATCTTTGGGCATATATTCCATCTGTACCGTTAGTACCGGAACCACCATCCTGTTGACTTTGCCAGGTAATAACAAAATTACCATTGTTATTCATTGCTACTGAAGGAAACTGTTGAGCTCCTGCAGTGAAATTATTAACTAGGAAATTAAGATTACAAAAGCCAATTGAACCTGCCTGGCAAATAGAAGAGCCATTAATCCAGGTAGCTCCGGTTAGGGTTGCATTGGTTAGTGTTGCATTTGTGAAATTTACATTTGTTAGGATAGCATTAGTAAAATTTGTACTTGTAAAATTAAAATTTGAAAAATCATTGTTACTTAAATTAACATTGGTTAAATTAGTTCCGGTTAGGGTTGTTCCATTAAGTGTTGCTCCTGTAATAATGGTATTAGTCATATTTGTATTGCTAAGATTAGTATTGGTAAAATTTGTATTTGTAAAATCAAAACCAGTAAAATTTTTGCTACTTAAATTTACATTAGTGAAATTGGCTCCTGTAAGTGTCGCTCCGGTAAGGGTTATTCCTGTTAAATTTGCATCCGTAAAGTTTGTATTTGCCAGATTTACATTACTGAAATTTGAACTAGTTAGGTTAGCATTAGTTAAATCACCATTACTTAAATCATTGTTACTTAAGTCTTCATAAACAAGATTACAGTTAGGACATCTTTTTGTACCTATCAAACCCTGTACTGACGGATTAGGTGGCTTACTAATAAAATATTTTGAGTTTAGAAAAGAGATATTTCTGGCTGGGTCCTCATTTTGTTGTAATAGGTTAGTTACAAATTCAGAAACATCCTGAACAGTTTGAGATGAAACAGAAGAAGGAGTACCGCCATTGGAAGTCCCAATCGGATCATCAGGAACACTGGTTCCGGTCGTAACATCAATAGAATGTATACATTGTGCCGATGAAATATTATCCGGAGCATTCTGGTAATTATCAATAATAGCTAACGCAGTAGTTTTAGCATTAATAAAAACCAACCCGTCATCGGCAGGGTTAGTAGAATAAGTTATGCTGTCCCAGGTGTTTTCATCCCATTTTATATATGTTCGTACAGATATCATCGCATTACCTGCGGCTCCTATTCTTTTACTGGCTTCAAGTACATAAATATCTCCTGTAACAGGGCTAAAATTTACTGTTGGGTTAATAATAAAGTTTCCAAGCACATCTGTAAGACCTGTTGCTATTGTTTTATTAGGGTTGGTCCCATGATCAGCAGGATAGATTATTGAAACCGTTGCTGCGTCTCCTACTTCAGCAAGAGTTGCTTTTGTTCTATAACCCTCCCCTTCTGAAACATGACGCCCCGAAGGAAGCACCCTTGGGGTGTGGGTTGGAAACACAGCTTTTCCTTTTACTGCATATTTGCTGATTATTACATTTGAATTATTGAAAAAAGAATCGGTTTTTAAGCTGGCATTATTGGGAATATTTCCAGCACAGGATGTTATTAGTGCTAGGGATGTATAAGCTGATAAAGTAATTCTGACACCTTTTTTCATTAAATAAATTCCTTTTAAAGAATAAAATATTGCCTTGTTAAAAAAAGACAAAATAATAGAAAAAAATATTATTTAAGCTAAAAAATTAAAAGCTATAAACAAGAATATTTTACCATAATTTTTTTGTAAGGCTTTGAACTAAAATGGTTTCTGGGTTTGATTTAAACTTTTTTATACCTGTTCCACTCGATAATTCAGATATTCTTTCTTCCGGCTCTCTAGTTGTTTTACCGATTTTAAGAAATTTGGGGAAAGCCGGATTAATAGCAATATAAATAAAACCTTGCGACATATTTATATTTTTACCTTTTTTTCAAATTCTTGAAAGGAAGAACATCTTTTCCCAATTTTTTTTATATCAGCTAATTCAATTATTTGTTTTGCATCAACTTTATCATCATAAGGAATTCCATTTCTTTCTTTAATAATCCGATTAAGCTTCTTTTTAGGATTAGGGTCGTGCTCTGGATTCGGAATTTTATTAATTTTTTCAATTATATGATTGGTTTTTTTTGACAGAAAAGAATAAATAGCACTTTCATCTGCTAATAACCATGATTCTAACTCTTTTTTAATACAGACAAAGAAAACTTTTGATAATTCTACTTCAGCTTTATTCAAAGATTCCAATATTTTTACACGATCTTCACTTTGGCATGGTGATTTATCTAAATCCCAAATAATAATTACTTTTCCACAACCTTCTTCAGTTAACAATTTTGCAGTTATACCACAATCTTGAATAAGTAGTTTTTTATTTCCTAATGTTTTTAAATTTTTAGGAGTAATTTTTATATCTGGATTAATTTTCTCTGCAAGATAAGAGCATACTAGCTTATCAGGTCCATTTGGTCCACATTCAAATATCATTCCCATACTCATTTTTAAGTACCTTTATTAAATTGACCCATTGTATAAAGCCTTCCAGTTGCAAAATTATCTGACCATTTTTTCATAGATTCATCATCTGATGGCCTTGTAAAAGTAGTTTCGCCATTTACCCTTTCAACAAAAATAATAAATTCTAAAGGAATTAAATCAAGTAAATAGGGGGAGTGAGTTGTAATAATAACCTGTATTCCTGATTCGGTTGCCATTCTTATTTCTTCTAATATTAAATAAATAGTTCTCGGATCAAGGCCATTCTCTATTTCTTCAATTACAATAAGCGGAGGTGGATTAGGGTGTCTTAAAACAGCTAATAGAGCTAATATTCTTAATGTTCCTGTTGAAAGGAGCCATCCTGGAATTTTATAATTTTCTTCAGTCAATTGAAGATAAACAGCCCTTTCCAGTTCTGAAGTTATGGAAGGTTGTAAATCATTTGCATAAGGAAGTACATACTTTAAAGCATCAATAATACCATCAAATGAATTTGGGTTAATCTTTCTTATATCTAAAAGAAATTCAGCAACATTTGAACCGTCTTTTTCTAACTTGATTTGCCCAAAAGTTTTTTTTTGTGGAACTGGATATCCCATTTTATCTGGATTTAATAATAAAAATTGCCAGGAATTTATAAATTTATCAATTTCTGCATAGCGATTACTAATCAAAGATTCATTGGACAAAACATTTACAGGCTGATAAGGTTTTTCGACATTGCTTGTAACCTGTGGCTTAGTATTTGTTGAATCTCGATTAACTTTTGTTTTTTCACTACCTTTATAATAATTCAAGGTTTCTTTTTGAATATAAATTTTGTCATAGTTAGATTCTGTATTTATTAATATTTCGTGTATAAATCTGACATCATCTGTTTTTCCAGAAAGTTTTAAAGATATTGGGTTATTCATAAACCCCTTATTTAAATCATGATTTGTGCTTTTATTCCAAATATGTTCTATACTTTTCCACTTAATAAAAGCCTCATTTAAATCAGTATTAACAATTGTCTGGAATGTTTCAAGAGCTTCAACAACACTGCTTTTTCCTGAACCATTATTTCCAAT
>CAYRDV010000428.1:0-5185 GCA_964422885.1 uncultured Candidatus Sericytochromatia bacterium | reverse complement strand
TCCTCCTATTCTGTTAATTTTTTTGAGTTTATTTGATAGGGAATTATTAAGTAATTTTACAAAACAGTCAAGATATTTATTTGCAAAAACTTTTTTTTTGAAATAAAAGTATTTTAATCTAAAACTTTTGAAGCCTTTTTTTAGCGAATTGAAAATTTATATGGCACAATAACTTAAAGTATTAGAAAACGGAAATTTATTATGACCCTGGAATTAAATATAATTGGTGGTGGTTTTGCAGGCAGTGAAGCTGCCTGGCAGGCTGCAAACCGTGGAATTAAAGTGCATCTTTATGAGATGAGACCAGTGAGTATGACTCCTGCTCACCATACAGAAAGCTTTGCCGAAGTAGTTTGCAGTAATTCCCTGGGTTCAACCAGTGAAGGTTCAGCTTCAGCTTTAATAAAAAAAGAACTTAAATTATTAGATTCCCTGATAATCCAATGTGCTGAAGAAACAAAAGTTCCTGCTGGTAATGCTCTTGCTGTAGACAGAGATAATTTTTCAGCAAAAGTGACAGAAAAAATTTCTAATCATCCTTTAATTGAAATTCATCGTGAAGAAGTCACTGAGATAGATATTAATAAAGTTAATATCATTGCCACAGGCCCTCTTACCTCAAAACAATTAACTGAGAATATTGCCCGTTTAACTGGCGAAGAATATTTTTATTTTTTTGATGCTGCTGCCCCTATAGTTGAATATGATTCAATTAACCGTGATATTGTTTTTGAACAATCCAGATATGATAAAGGTGAGGGCTTTTATTTAAATTGTCCTTTTACAAAAGAAGAATATGAAATTTTCTGGAATGAACTGGTAAAAGCTGAATTAGCCCCAGTTAAAAATTTTGATGTGTATGATGATAATAAAAACTTTTTTGAAGGTTGTATGCCAATAGAGGTAATGGCCAAAAGGGGAATTGATACGCCAAGGTTTGGTCCGATGAAGCCTGTTGGTCTGACAGATCCAAGGACCGAAAGACGCCCTTATGCTGTTGTACAACTCCGCCAGGATAATGCAGCAGCCTCTTTATACAATCTTGTTGGGTTTCAAACACAGTTAAAATGGGGTGAACAAAAAAGAGTTTTCAGATTGATACCAGGGCTTGAAAATGCAGAATTTGTAAGGTTTGGTGTGATGCACCGGAATTCCTATATTAATTCACCAAAATTGTTAAATCCAACAATGCAATTAAGAAACCATAAAAATATTTTTATCGCCGGACTGTTAACTGGAGTAGAAGGTTATGTCGAATCATGTGCGATAGGTGCCCTGGCAGGAATTAATGCCTGTATGCATCTGCAAAACCGGGAGTTGATTGAATTGCCTGAAACAACAATGTTGGGAGCATTGAGCCATTATGTCTCCAATACAGAGATAACAAAAAATTTCCAGCCAATAAACAGTAATTGGGGAATAATTAAGCCGCTGGAAAATCATATCAGGGATAAAAAACAAAGAAATTCTTCATTGATGGAAAGAGCAATAAATGATTTTTCTGATTTTATTGACAGAAATATAAAAATTTTGCCTGTTTAGAAAAAAATATTTTTTCTTGACAAAACCTTTCTAAATTAATTAGAATGGATTTAATCAGGGCTTTATTATTAGGAGGGTTTTTCATGAGTATAATGAGTGCAAATGTTAATTTTGCCAATGCCACCCAACAGGCAGCAAAAGAAGAAAAGCTTAAAGAAAATTTGATGCCAGCTACACCAAACTTTCAGACACAATTTTTTGAAAAACTTGCTGATATACTAAGAAAAGCAGAATACAGGCATAGTTAATCCGGCAAAATGCAACAGGAAAGCCTGGTTTTAAAACAGATAAAAGAGCTTTTTCAACAACAGGGCGTGGGCCCTGAACATGTTGAGGAAGCTTTTTGTGCAAAAGATAAATTTGATTCCCTAAAAAATCAATTTCGTAAAAAATATGGCAGAAGCTGTAGTTTTTTTACCAAAGATACTGGAAAAGAAATTCATATCATTATACTTATTAGTATTACAGGTTTAGAAAAATTTGCCAGAGAATTTCAGGAGGCTACTGGTTACAGCCTAAATGAAGCCCTTGATAAATCATCTTTCAGTAATTTAAAAAGTTCGGCTTACAGTCCGGTAATAAAATTTTCCGGTATGGAGAATTTTGGTCAGGCTTTAAATAAAGCCAAAAGTAATTCTGATAATTCGACTTCATCTATAAGTCCTGAAGTAAAAGAAAAACCTAAAGGTATTCAAAGAATTAAATCTGTTAAGAAAAGCCTTTCTTAATGCTGATAAAAAAAGTAACAATTTCATTCCTATTGATCAATAAATTATGTGAAGATATAATTCATATTAGAAAAACTTATAAATTCCTAAAGGGGTTATTTTAATATGGATAAAGTAAGTACTAAATGCGGTAAGGTTGTCTATTTTGGAATTCAGACTCCAAAAGGAACCACCTATTTTGGCGATGAGGTTAAACAACTGACCCATTTTATGAGAAATAAATCGACTGATATTGTCAGTATAAATGGCCAGATTGTTGCTATTCACTCCGAAGAACATCCTCAACCCGGTGCCTTTACTTACTATCTTGATGACGGAAGGGTTCTGGTTGTTAAGCCTGGTATTAATTCTGATGGCTATCATGTATCTGAATCATACTTCGCAAGAAATTGGAAATAACTGACCTTATTTCAGAAATTCTGATTCAACCTACTGAAGAGCTTGATGAAGCATATAATAGGGTTTTATCAATTTTTGAAGAGAATAATTTTCAGATTTACAAACCTGATTACCTTAATTCATTAATAAATGCCAAAGAATTTACCAGAATTTTGAATATTTATCAGGGTAAAATTAAATACACTATTTTTGTGATTATTGAACCCTGGAATGAACAAAAAATAAATGGTATTCTCAATTCATTTTCCCAGCCGGATGAAAACTCAAGAGTACATTTTATTTCAGCATATCCTTTACCAGATATAATTTCTTTTATAAATAAAAATACAAAAGCTTCATTTTTTGAGCTTGATGCAATAAGAAACCTTAAAAATATAATTAACATTGCTGATGACCCTGATTTAATAAAGAATTATTCAGCAGTTTTAAATTCCTTATCGCAAAAATATTTCACGACCGAAATTGATTTTAATGTTCCCCAAAATCTAAAAAACCTTGAAAAAGTAATAATTGAGCATTTTAGAAATGGTGAACCTTATGATCATCTTGAAGAAGTATTTATTGATTATTTTCCTTATTATTCCATGTTGTTATTTGGACTCTTTTTAAGCGATTTAATTTCCCAAAATTTTAATGGTGAATTATTTTTTAAAAAAGAAATGGATATAAAGGAACTGGGAATTGGTTTTTCCAAAAATAATGATGAAACAATTGATGTCATGGCTCACCCGGTTAAAAAAGTAATTAATTTCTTTTTTTATGGAAAAGACTCATCAATAATAAATTGGTATTATGAGCTTAAATATTTTTTTCAGACTAAATAGGCTTACTTTTAATCGAAAAACAAGATACAATAAGCAAGTTATATAATTTTAATTACTGATTATACGAATAAGCATTAATTTTTTTGAATATATTAAATAATTTTAAATACTTTATGAAAACAATATTTGAGGCATGTACTCCCCGGCCAGAAATCTTATCTGGAAAATTAGGTTTGTCTGATTTTGCAGCCAGGTTAAAAGATGTTATTGATAACAACCCAAACTCTAATCAGGTTTATGTTGACTCTAAATCTTTTTTTGAAAATACTTACCCGACAGAAGGATTAAAAGAACTGGCTAAAGCTGTTTTTACTCGTTTATCCGGTAAAGGAGGCGGTAGTCCTGCCATTCGTCTTGAAACTTCTTTTGGTGGTGGTAAAACTCACGACCTGATAACTTTATATCACCTGGCCAAATCCGGGAAAAATACACCGAATTCAGCTACAGTTTTAGATCCTGAGTATTTACCGGATGAAAAAGTAAATGTTGCCGGAATTGTTGCCGGAGATATGGACGCTGTAAAAGGCATGGTTCACCCTGACGGAACAAATGCTTTTACCCTCTGGGGAGAGCTGGCTTATCAATTAAAAGGTAAAGAAGGCTATGAGTACTTAAGGGAATATGATGAAAGACGGACACCGCCACAGGACGGAATGTTAATCGAATTTTTCGGCAAAGATAAAACCCTGATTATGATTGATGAAATAGCAAAACATATCCGGGTAATTGATAATAAAGATTATGCTTCAAGAATACCAGCTTTTTTCATGAGCTTAATCAGTGTAGCTTCAGCCTGTCCAAATGTCTGTTTTGTTTTTACCCTTGCCGGAACTAATGATGCTTTCGGAGCAGAAAATGAATTAATAAGAACTGAATTAAACAGCGTATCAGCAAGGGAATGTATAAGTTTAACCCCGGCAAAAGGTCAGGAAATATCCCAGATCATAACTCACCGTTTGTTTACAAAGATAGAGCCGGGAGTTAATGAAGAAACAGGCCAGGCATATCAGGAATATTATGAACATGCGGAAGCTCAGAAAGTAGGTTTCGGACATCTTGCCGATAATGTAAAACAGGAAATTATTAGTAATTACCCGTTTCACCCGGAAACTTTAAGGGTTCTGGTCAATAAAGTCGGCTCTCTGGATAATTTTCAGAAAACAAGAGGTGCTTTGATGATGCTTTCCGTTGTTGTTAGGGAACTATGGAACAATAAAGATACTTTTAAAAATACTTACCTGGTTCATTTGCATAATATTAAATTGACTTCCAGTGTTTCATCAATGTTGACTTCAAAGCTTGATAAGTCAGAAATGAAAGCCCCGATTGATGCCGATATTTGTTCTGCAAACAATAATTCCCATGCCCAGGGTTTGGATAATAACCTAGTAAGTATGGGAAAACCTCCTTTGCATGAATGGACGGCAACAACTATTTTTCTTCATTCCCTGGTTAAATCTTATAATAAAGGGGCAAGCCTGGTAGAAATTAATTTTGCTGTAGGAAACCCGAATATTGATGCCGGAACTATAGGGCAGGCAGTTGATAGACTAATGGAAATCTGCTGGCATTTAGAACCTTATGGTGACGAAAGGTATTTTTTCCAGCCGGAACCTTCCCTCAATAAAATTATTGCTGATGAAAAAAGTAAAATCAGCCATAACAAGGTATTATCAGATTTTGAGCTTGATT
>CAYRDV010000427.1:0-5193 GCA_964422885.1 uncultured Candidatus Sericytochromatia bacterium | reverse complement strand
GATTTTACCGGGTTGATTCAGCAAGAGACCGAAATAAAGGTGGAAGTGGACTTGGTTTATCTATTGTCAACGAAATTGTTGAATTACATCAAGGAAAAGTATCAGTTGAAAGTAATATAGGCAAAGGAACAATATTTATTGTCCGCCTGCCATTATTAGAAAAAAGTAATCCTCAATTTTCCTGATAAAAATCTTTAAGCAGCAGGAACCCTTTTCAATAGCTTATCGATCAGCTCTAAAATCTGTTTTCTTGTTACAGCTCTATAAAGAATTAACCTATGTGCCAAAACATAAGGGGTTACTATTTTTATGTCATCAGGAACAATATATTCTCTTCCTGATATAATAGCATGAGCTTTTGCTAAAGCCAGTAATGCAACCGAAGCTCTGGGACTACCACCAAGCATTATATCAGGATGATTTCTTGTAGCTGTCATTATTCGGACAATGTAATCATAAATCTCTTTTGTTGCTTTTACATTGTGAACAATTTCCTGTAATTTTAAGATCTCCTCAACAGATATTATAGTCTCAACATTAAAAACAAGTTGTTCCTGCCCACTATGAAGAGAAAGCATTTCAGCTTCGTAAGACGAATCAGGATAGCCAACAGAAAGTGAAATTAAAAATCGGTCCATCTGAGAATCAGGAAGAGGAAAAGTTCCGTGTGACTCAATAGGATTTTGAGTGCCAATAACAAAAAATGGTCTGGGTAAAGGTCTTGTTTTACCATCAACCGAAACCTGAAGCTCCTCCATTGCTTCCAAAAGACTTGACTGAGTTCTTGGAGTGCCACGATTGATCTCATCTGCCAGAACTATATTAGCAAAAAGAGGACCTTCCATATATTCAAATTCCTGGTTTTTCTGGTTATAAATAGAAACCCCTATAATATCTGAAGGAAGTAAATCTGAAGTAAACTGAATCCGTTTAAAAGTTGAGTTTATTGATTTTGCAAGGCTTTTTGCCAGTAATGTTTTTCCAACTCCGGGAACATCTTCCAGAAGAACGTGACCACCTGCCATCAATGCAGCCACAATCATTTTAATAATCTCATCCTTGCCAACAATTGCTTTATTGATATTATTTACTAATTTTGCGGTAATTGATTTTACATCTGTTCCTTCCTGCACCTTGTTCTCCTGCATCTTTAATAATTTTTACTACAGATTAATCAGATAAAGTAGAGACATGCCATTGCATGTCTCTCCGTGAAAATCTGTGGCATCTGCGGTTTAATCTTTTAATATAATTTTTGCAATTGTCTGTAATTGCATAAACGAGGTACCCTCATAGATTTTACCTATTTTTGAATCTCTAAAGTATTTTTCGGCAGGATAATCTTTGGTAAAACCATATCCGCCATATACCTCAACTACCTGTGATGTAACTTTTTCTGCTACTTGTGAAGCAAAATACTTTGCCATTGCAGCTTCTTTTACATAATCCATTTTTAAATCTTTTAATCTGGCTGCGTTATAAACCATTAACCTTGCTGCTTCAACTTCAATCGCCATTTCTGCAAGTTGAAACTGAATAGCCTGAAAGCTGGAAATTGATTTACCAAACTGCATTCTTTCCTTCGAATATTTTATACCGCATTCCATTGCTCCCTGAGCCACTCCTATCATTTGTGAGCCTATACCAATACGCCCTTCATTTAAGGTTTCAATAGCTGCTTTATAACCCTTGCCAACTTCACCTAAAACATTTTCTTTGGGAACAATACAATCATCCATAATTAACTCACAGGTACTACTGGCACGAATTCCAAGCTTATCTTCCTTTTTACCGATGCTGAATCCCTGAAATCCTCTTTCTACAATAAAAGCGGTAATTCCTTTGTAACCAAGTTCTTTGTTAATATTGGCAAAAACAATAAAAATATCTGATTCATTCGCATTGGTGATCCATAATTTTCGTCCGTTAAGTACGAAATGCTCTCCTTTATCTTCAGCTTTGGTTGCCAGGGCAAAAGCATCACTACCCGAACCTGATTCCGAAAGAGCATAAGAACCAACTTTTCCTGAAGCAAGCTGAGGAAGATATTTTTCTTTTATTTCTTTAGAACCCCAACGCATAAAAGCATTGTTAACCAGAGTGTTTTGGACATCAACCAGGACACCTGCTGAGGCATCAACTCTTGAAAATTCTTCTACCAGAAGGATAGAGTTGAAAAATGAGCTTTCCGAACCGCCAAATTGTTCAGGAATTTCAATACCCATAATTCCTAAATCAAAGAATTTTTTTAGTAGTTCTTTATCAAAAACAGCCTCTTCATCCATTTTTTTGACAAGAGGCTTGATGTTTTCTTCAGCAAAGCTTCTAACCGTATCTTTGAACATTAATTCTTCATCAGATAATATTGTTAAGGGTAAATGTTTATCACTCATAATCAATTTCCTAAAAATAATATTATTACAGGTAAATAATATTCTAACTTAGTTTTAGTTTAAGGCAAAATAGTGAGGAGGAAGTGAGGTCACAAACTTCGTTTGCTAAGTGAGGCGGTAAGCAAGCTTACCTGTGAGGGGGAAGTAAAAAAGTGAAAAGAAGATTTATTTTATCTTCCTTCTCCCTCACTTCCTCCTCACTAGGACAGCTTTAGCTGTCTGACCTCACTTAACGAAGTGGCCTCACTTTTTTATATCTGTGAAAATTTGTGGCTGAATATAAAAAAGAGACTTATTAAGAAAAGTAGAGGGGTGGATGATGGGAATTGAACCCACGAATACCGGAATCACAATCCGGGGCCTTAACCGCTTGGCGACACCCACCATATTGATACACGCGTCTGACAAGACTCGAACTTGTGACCCTCTGCTTAGAAGGCAGATGCTCTATCCACTGAGCTACAGACGCAAAAGCGGGAGACGAGACTCGAACTCGCGACAGCCTGCTTGGAAGGCAGGTACTCTACCAGCTGAGTTACTCCCGCATATCAGAAGGTATGATACTAAACTGATAAAGTCTAGTCAAGTCATTCCTTTTGAACTATAAAAGATATATTAGCAAAAAAAATCTTAAATGCAAACAAGAAAACTTAAATAAAAAATAACTTTTATTTAATAAATAGTTAAGCAATAACTATTGCTTTTGATTCTACCTGTTTTATTAATTCAAGACCAGTTAATTCAGGAACATCTTTTATTTTTATATTTTCTAAATCTTCTTTGATTATTTTTTCTTGTAAGGTTTTCATCTATTCATCCTCAAAATATTTATTTCTGATTAATTTATCAGCAAATCCTGATTATATTATAGATCAAAATTTTTTTATTCAAATATCCTTAAATTGCTTTTTTGCAAGATGATAAAATTAGTGTTAGCATTTTCATTAATGAAAATACATTAACTTGTAATTATTTTTTTCATAAAGGTTTTAGGGAATTGAAAAAAACAAAATTTTTAATAGTTATTTTTAGCCTGCTTTTTATTGTTGATTGCTCAGTTAATGTAAATACTCCTAAAAAACCAGCTACTACAGCAAAATCAAATGCAAAAGCACCACCACCACCTTTGTTGTCATTTCCCGGGTTTTATAAAGGAGCTGAATTTTTAGCTGATGGTCCTCTCTGGTATGATGGTACAGCAAAGCTTGAAGAATATAGTGCAAAAGAACTTAGATTAAGTATTCTTATTGGTCTTCCTGATATTGTAAAAACCTATAAAATCAAAGATGGGAAAGCTAATATTGCCATAAAATTAAATAAAGACCCAAAAGGAAAATTTATTTTGACCATCAGTGATCTATATGCTAAAAAAAATTTTAACTTAACTGATGTCAAGATAACTTCTGGGAAAGTGGATGGAAACTGGTTTTCCAAAGAAAAAAAATATACAAAAATTAGTGCAGGTAAACAGGAATATACTTTTACTATCGAAGATACAGGTAAAGTTACAATTTC
Organism: uncultured Candidatus Sericytochromatia bacterium; assembly: GCA_964422885.1. GTDB lineage: Bacteria > Cyanobacteriota > Sericytochromatia > UBA7694 > JACMQJ01 > CAYRDV01. Next base: position 1,285 of record CAYRDV010000427.1, on the reverse strand, counting down.
TTCAACTGGTATGCCAGGTAGTCTGTTTCTAAAGCGAAAAGATTTGAAATAAAAGCAGAAGGGGAGCATTTCATGCTCCCCTTCTGCTTTAAGTTTTAATTACGAACAGTCATTGAATATGCATATTTTTTAACCCATTCAAATGGAAGATAGATATATCCTGCATCAGCAAAACATGTACCCCATGAATTTTTAACTATAAAATACCCACCACCTGCACCACTTGGCGCTCCTGGTAATACTCCAGCAAGTTTTTCATTTGTAATAAACCCTGATACATGTAACGCATGTCCTCCACGACTGGATTCACTTGGGCTGGTATAATGAACAAAACCATTCGCATCAGGGCTATCAAAGCTTGGAGTTACCTGTAGCGATATTACTACTGGATTTCCTAATGCCAGATTAATCACTGTAAGAGCAACAGAAAGGCTGGTATTTCCAGGATTCCATAGTTCCTGAATGGTTCCTGGTAAATTGTATGGGCTGGCACCTGTTGCACCTGATATTGAACCGCAGACCGAACCTCCAAACGGAATTTTAAAACAAAAGAGTTGCCCCTGGTGATTTGTATTAGAACAGGCTTCACTATATCCATCGCATGAATGGGTATAAGTATGGGTAACATTATTTGCGATCCTTGAATATGAAGGATTATAATTCCAGTCAGACTCATAAGGTGTGTGATAACTTACTGTATCACTTTTCTGCCAGCTGGCAAAAGTATTTAAACCATCGCCATAAGTAGACGGCCACCATACTCCCTTATTTTTATAATAAAAATCCTGCTCAGATAAATTAGCCCATTTGCTATGCATTTTTGATATTTTCATTTCTTCTGCTGAAGTTATCGCAAAAGAAACACATGTTCCCCGATGTCCCTGATTTTTTACACTGGTGACATAATATTTGTTTTTCCAGCTATAATTTTTATAAATTCCATTATCACTATGTATACCACATGAAGCAGGAGAATTTGTTCTGTCATTTCCTGTTCCGGCTCCTTCTTCAAAAGCTGGGTTTGAAATATATCCTAAAGGTTTATCGGTAATTAATTTTATAATCAGATATTTTTGCCAGTCATTAGAAATCTTTATGTTCAGGTTTAGCACATCTTGGGCTGTTTTACTCTTTAATTCCTCTGGTTTTGGAAATATTTCTCTTTCAGGAGCAGAAAAACTTGAGCTACTACCCTGTCGTGATGGAACATTATTGGGAGAATCAACAGATTTATAAGCGGCAAACTCATTTGCTTTTACATTAAAGGAAGCCCCTATATCCTTAT
>CAYRDV010000426.1:0-5233 GCA_964422885.1 uncultured Candidatus Sericytochromatia bacterium | reverse complement strand
ATATAAAAATGATTGATAATATTGTCCAGAGAGGTTTGGTCAAATCAGGCAGATATCTTAAGTTTATCACTATGATTTCTGATTCTCCAGGTTCTCTTTATAAGCTACTTGGTCTCCTTTATGAAATGAATGCAAGCATTATTAATATAGAGCATGATCGGTTAAGAACTAATTTAAAAATTGGCCAGACTGAAGTGGAAGTTTCTGTTGAAACTAAAAATAGGGAGCATAGTGAACATATTGTTTCAGAACTGACTAAAGCCGGATACCGGGTTCAGTTAATTTAAGGGAGGTTCAAAAAATTAATAAGGATTCTATCGTGATTGTTAAACAAAATACGGGAAACAGTCATGAATTTTCAGAAAATAAAGAAGAAGTTGTTATTCAGAAGAAAAAAAATAATTTCATTTTTTATATTATGGATATTTTCTTTATATGGGGTATGGCCATATCCTATTTTGTTTATTTTCCATTTAAAGATATCATTTTTATAATTTGTCTTCTGGGTTCTCTCTTATCCTGCTTTTTTATTTTTAATAGTAGGCGAGCTTTGGTAAATAATCTAAAAGCTTATGAAACTATTTTAGTAAAAAGAGATTTTGAATATTTTGCCAATTCTCTCGATTATGTTGAAAATAAAGATGTTAAAACAGTTCTTGATGAATTAACCAAATTATTTTATCTGAATATAGATGCTATTGCTTTTACCCCATTAGTTGAATCCCAGTTAAAAGATGCTGTCGAGCAGATGGAAAGAGCTGTTAATAAAATTATAGATTATGTGTATATGATTTCTGAAAGAGCCTCATCTCAATATTCAGATGTTCAGGCCCTGGTGATGAACTTTCATGCCAGCCTTGAGCTGGCAAAGGCAATTATTGATGCTACAGAACATGCTGTACATCTTGTAGAATCAACAAGGACTGATTTATCTGATAATGAAGTTATCTTAACAAGATTAAGTGCAAATCTTCAGGATGCTGCTGAAGTCAACAGACGTTTTGAAAAAGTAGTGGTAAGTCTAATTGAACGAACAAAGCAAATTAATATTATTGTTCGTAGTGTAAATGAGATTGCCTCAAGAACCAATTTACTTTCTCTTAATGCTTCAATCGAAGCTTCCAGAGCAGGAAATGCCGGACGAGGGTTTTCAGTAGTAGCTTCGGAAATCAGAAAACTGGCAGAAAAATCCAAATCCTCTGTAGGAAATATCAAAGAACTGGTTGATGATATTCAAAAGTCAGTAAAGGAAACTTCTGATACTTTTCTTAATGTTGCCGACTCACTGACAAATTATCGAGATAAAATCCAAGGGTCAAGTAACTCTCTTTCTGAAATTATGAATAATTCAATTCAGATTCTTGTAGACTCAATCAATAATATTTATAATATGGCCAAAACCTATTATAACAACTCTCAATCAATTGGTCAGGCTATCGAGAATGTAAGTATTAATGCTGAAGAAACGATGAATCTGATTTATAAACTGATAGAACATATGCAGTTTCAGGATATTACCAGGCAGGAAATCGAAAAGGTGATGCTTACAATAAATGAAATGAATGATTTAAAAGTAGAGATTCTGGATAAATATAATCTTCCTGACAAAATTAGTCATATCAATTGGGAAGAGAGACTTCATACCAATGCATTAAGCCGTAAAACACTTACACTGGATGATTATTAATAATATTTAGATGTTAGCCAGCCTATTTTATTGTTAAAATATTAACTTAGTTTTGTAATATTCAAAAAAATTTGCCAAAGCCAGATATGCTATAATTTCATCTTAGAATATAAGAATTAAAAAAGCTGAAAGTTTAATTATGACAGAAAATACAATTGCTATGATGGTAGTGGTTACACTTGCTTTACTGATACCAGGAGTAATTTTAATATTATCCAATTTTCTGGGTAAAAAAACCTATAATAAAGTAAAACTTGAGTCATATGAATCTGGTCTGGTAAATGTAGTTGGTACATCAAGAGAAAGATTCTCTATTAAATTTTACCTGACAGCAATAATTTTTATACTTTTTGATGTTGAAACCGTATTTATGTTTCCCTGGGCAGTTAATTTTAGAAATCTTGGTTTTAGCGGATTTATTGAAATGATGCTCTTTATTATCATATTACTGGCAGGGTACATATATATTATTAAAAAAGGGGCATTAAAATGGGATTAGAAACCTTTATGGGTGATTCAATTATCACTACCACACTTAATGAAATTGTTAAATGGGGCCGTAAAAACTCCCTATGGCCTATGCCTTTTGGAACTGCCTGTTGTGCAATCGAATATATGAGCACAGTTTCATCCGTTTTTGATGTATCCCGATTTGGTGCAGAAGTTGTCCGTTTTTCCCCAAGACAGTCCGATTTAATAATTGTTGCTGGTACTATTACCTTTAAACAGGCACCTATTTTAAAAAGAATTTACGATCAGATGCCTGAACCTAAATGGGTTATTTCTATGGGAGCATGTGCTTCTTCAGGCGGGTTTTATGATAATTACTGTACAGTACAGGGAATAGATCAGATTGTACCTGTAGACGTATATATAGCAGGTTGCCCTCCCAGACCGGAAGCAGTAATAGATGCAATTATAAAAATTCAGGAAGCTATTGAAGCACATGGAACCGAGTTTGTAGAAGGCAGAAACAGGCCAAAGATCTATATTGGAGATGATAAGGAATTAACAGCTAAGGCAGGCAGCAAATAATGGAAACTATTACTGATAGTATTACCTTAAAAAAACTGAAAAGAAACTTCGCTGATTCTATACTTGAAGTTTTTGATAAGAAGCATGATTATGATACTGTTTTGCTAAAAAAAGAAGAGCTGATATCGGCAATCACTTTTCTAAAAGATGATAAAGAGCTTGATTACAATATTTTAATGGACATAGTTGTTGTTGATTATCTTAAATACCCTGTAAAAAAAACTGAACGCTTTGAAGTTGTCTATAACCTTTATTCTCTTACCAAAAATCACAGAATACTTTTAAAATGCCCGGTTAGTATTAAAGACCCAAATATTGATAGTATTTCTCATCTCTGGAAAGCTGCTAATTGGGGTGAAAGAGAATGCTTTGACCAGTTTGGTATTAATTTTATTAATCATCCTAATCTGAAGCGTATTCTCAATCATCATGAGTTTATCGGGCATCCCCTCAGGAAAGATTACCCGATTAAAAAGCGACAAACTTTAAGCGTAAATGACAGCCTGATGGATGAAATGGATAAAAGGCTTAAGGTGAAAGGTTTAAAATAATATGGCATTAACTAAGATCATCCCTCAGGAAATTGAAAAAGAATTTTATCAGGATCTTCATACTGAACTATTATTTGTAAATATTGGTCCTTCACATCCTGCCAGTCATGGTACATTAAGAGCTTTCTGTGCTCTTGATGGAGAAACAATCGAGGCTGCGGTTACAGAAATTGGCTATCTGCATAGAGGTTTTGAAAAAACAGTTGAGCATAAAACGTATAATCAGGTAATACCCTATACTGATCGTTTGAATTATGTTTCTTCAATCATGAACAATGTCGGTTTTTCCAAAGCAGTGGAAAAAATGCTGGGAATACAGATAACAGACAGATGCATTTTTATCAGAGTAATTTTAAGCGAATTAATGAGAATTGTTGATCATCTGGTCTGTATTGGTGCTAATCTTGTTGATATCGGTGCGCTGACAAACTTTTGGTATTTATATAATCAGAGGGAAACTGTTTATACAATTCTCGAAAAGCTTACAGGGGCAAGACTAACTAATAGTTTTACTAGAATAGGCGGTCTTTATAGGGATCTTTACCCAGGTTTTGACAGTGATCTTAAATTTGCTCTGAAAGAAATTGAAAAAGCGGTAATGGATGTTGTTAAGCTGGTTAAAAAGAATAAAATTTTTATTGACCGGACACAAAATGTTTGTACTGTCTCAAAGGAAATGGCAATCAGCTATGGTTTCACAGGCCCATGCCTGAGAGCATCAGGTGTTGAATTTGATATTCGTAAAGCTCATCCTTATTATTACTATGATCAGTTTGAGTTTGATATTCCTGTTGGTGAATTTGGTGATACTTATGATCGTATTTTTGTCAGATTTGAAGAAATTCATCAGAGTATAAAACTAATCAGACAGTATATGAAAAAGCTTCCTGGAGGGCCAATCAACAGTGAAGATAAGAGAGTAGCTATGCCAGATAAATCGGAAACATATGAAAATATTGAAGGCTTAATCAATCATTTCAAATTAGTATTTGAGGGTGTAAAAGTCCCTTCCGGTGAAATTTATGACTGTACAGAAGCGGCAAATGGTGAACTTGGTTACTATATTGTTAGTAATGATTCAGGAACTCCTTACAGAATAAAGGTTCGACCACCATGTTTCTACATATTTTCAGCATTTGGTGAAATGGTTGAAGGTTATATGATCGCTGATGCTGTTGCGACACTTGGAAGCCTAAATATTATTGCTGGTGAGCTGGATCGTTAATATTTAACTTTCAGGTTATTTTAATTATTCTTTTTCAAAAAAAGCAAGTAATTTTTGTTTGAAAGAATCAATATCTTCTTTTTTCAATTTACCTAATTTTCTTACTATTATTGATTTATCAACAGTAGCAAATTTCATTTTAATTACTGACTCTTTAGGAAACCCTGCTTCAGACCATTTTACTATTTTATAGTCTTCATAAGAATCCCTGATATTACTTGTAATTAATGCAATGACTAAATTTTCAGATTTATTATAATCATCATGCGAAATTATTAATGCTGGCCTTTTCTTGTTTGTTGTTAAATCAGTAAAAGGAAATGGAACTAATATTACTTCCCATTTTTTAAAGTTTATTGTAGATGTCATCTGTTTCGTTATTCCAATCTTCTGCGAATGTTTGTTCTGATAGTTTCATTAATTCCTGATTTTCATCTTTTTTAGTAAATTTTAAAATCAATGCTTTATTTTTATCGATATAACCTTCAATTAATTCTTCAACTATTCCACTTATTGTTTTACCTTCTGCTGAAGCTATTACTTTTAATAATTTTTTTTTATCGTCATTAACTCTAACACTCATTACACCCATTGTAGTTTCTCCTACAAAATTACTATACTACTATTTTACTTTATTTTTTTAATTTTTGAAAACTAATCATTTATTTTTCTTGGTATTAGACAGTAGAGTAGATTCAGATAATGAGAACTTAGGCAGAGGTTTGTTTTCGCTGT
>CAYRDV010000425.1:0-5234 GCA_964422885.1 uncultured Candidatus Sericytochromatia bacterium | reverse complement strand
AGTAAGTTCAGGATCTTCAATTATAGAGGTGCCATTTGCTCTGGGATCGCCCTGAGGAACATGTATCAAACCATTTTCATCAATATATGTATCTTTTGTCGTGGCATATGATGCGTTTATTCTGTCAAGATCCCATTTCCAGAGATAATCGAGGGTACCAAATACTGAAGCTCCAAGTTCATGGTGAGTATTACCAACATTTTCATAATAACTTCTGGCAATATTTGAATCACGGTTTACTGATTCATTATAATAATTTTCAAGATCAAGAGCTCGGGATGCAAAAAGAGGATTATACTGATAATACTTAACATTCTTGGCATATGGTGTAATCTCCACATTTTGCGGATTATATCCTGGAGAAGAACTACATGTATTAACGTCAGCATTTGGTAGTTTATTAAGAAGCTTTGCTGTATCCTTGGTATCAGCTCTGCGGGTCAGGCTCTGATTGAGCATCCCTTCATAAATAGAGTTCAGCTCTTCAATTGCACTGTTTAACTTTGCCTGAAGAGAGGTAACATAAGTCCTTAACCACTCAAGACTTTTCTCATAGTTTTTGTCTCTGGATTGCTGATCTGCAATCTGTAATACACTTTTTGAAAAATAATTCGGATTTATTTGCTGAGCTTTGAAAAACTGTGCTTCTGTAGTAGCAGTAGTGAATAAAGATTGTGACATGATTGAACTCATAGTAAAAACCCTCTTTTAGCTAATATGGACCAAAATATAAACAACTTCATTAAGATCAAAGCTAAGATTATCTTAGCATAGAAAAGCTTTTTTTTAAACTTTTATGTTTTCAATATTCGATTTACATTTATAGCATTTTATTATTTTTAATCCTATATATTACTAGAATTTGTAAATTGCGTATAATGTACTTATTTTGGATATTTTAGCCATTTTTTAAGTTTGTTATTTTTATATTTTTAATTAAAATTATTGCTATGTTTAAATAAATTATTTTCATTTAACATTAAGAGGGTTTATTATTTTTTTTGATTAAATCTTTATTAAACGCACCAATTCCTTTATATTATCGTTTTATACCTTTGAAAAAAAGCAATTATATTTTATTATAAAATCTGTATGCTTTAATTTATCTTGATTAATATAAGGGTATAAATAATTGATTAGATTTTTTACTGTTGCTGGTGGGGGAAGGTTAAGCTCTTGTGTTGGAGGATGTTTATGGCTACTTGAAGAATTAAACCGTCCTTATGAGATTGTTGAAATTGATATCCCTAAAGGACAGCATAAATCAACATCTTTTTTAGCTCTTAACCCCAATGGAAAAATTCCCTGCCTTAGTGATGACAGTTTTGTAATTTGGGAGTCTGTTGCCATTAATTATTATCTGGCAGGAAAATATAAGCCGGAGCTTCTTGGAAGCAACTTGAAAGAGAGAGGCCTGATTGACCAGTGGATATTATGGTCTGTATCAGAGTTACAACCCAGTATAAATGCTATTTTTACAAATGCCATGAAATCTCCGGAAGAAAGGGATCGCACTTTAATGCAGGCTTGTAAATACAAAATACTACAGCATACTGTTTTAGTTGATAAATACCTTAAAGATAAAAAGTTTCTGGTTGCTGAAAAATTTACTCTTGCTGATTTACATCTCTCTTCATATATGCACATACATTCTACATTGCATACAGAGCTTTCTAATTATCATTTTTTTAAAAGATGGTATCTGACTATGATGCAAAGTAATACACTAACAGCTTTGGAAAAGAAAAAGCTTCTGGTCTTAAGCCATTAAGTGGTGAATCTAATTTGTAGTAAACAGCAAAGTTTAAGAGTACCTAAACCTAATTTTATATTTTTTTTATCTGCTAATTAACTACTGCTTAACTTTTTTCAGGAAAGTTATCTAAACTTTTTAGTATAACTAATGAAACTAAGCGTAAAAGAGGTAAGAGGTAAAAAAATATGAGTCTTTCAGGTTTAAATACTAATAACAGTAATGTTATTATTCCCCAGACTATAGATATAGATACTGTAAATACTACAACCGTTGCAGAGATTTCAGCTGAAAAGCCAGTCGTAAGTTCTTTGGAAAATTCTGATTCTTTAAAGCTTTCAAGCACAACTAACACTTATAGTGCTCAAAGTACCGAACCTCTTCCAACTGAAGCAGGAGGATGGAAACGATTTACTAATGCTATGGGTTCAATGTTCAGTAACATTGCTGATGGCTTAAGGTTTGGAGAAACATACAACCTTATTTCCGAGGAACATAACCGTGGAGATAAAGATCGGGATGGAAGACTTAATACATATGAATTTAATGTTTCAACTCTGAATTTACTTGATTTCTGGGGAACTGAGTTTTCCAGAGCTGATAAAAACAGAGACAATTCAGTTGACAGAAGCGAATATGTAGATTACCGGAAAGAGCAATTAGGAGACGCCTTTAACTTTAAAGATAAAAATGGTGATAGGCACGTAAGTGTAAATGAAATTGGCTGGATTGGTAAACAATTTCTTGAAAAGAAAGATCCAAGGCTTGACGAAAACCAGGATGGACTTGTGAACAAAAGAGAATTTACCCGTTCTGTAATACGTGGAAGTCTAAGTATAAAAGATTTATTAGGTATATGAACAAGGGACTTAAGCCCCTTGTTTAAAGCAAATTTTTCAGTTTATTCTCTTATCCGAAAACAATGGCCTGGCACTTCTGGTATTATTTTTTAATTCCTTCTCAATCTTTGCAAAAACCGAATCCCAGTTATCAGGTTCTTCCTGTCTGAAAAGCTTCATAGTGGGGTACCAGGGTGAGTTATTTCTTTCAAGTAACCATCTCCAATCAGAGTTATAAGGAAGTATTACCCAGACTTGTTTACCTATTGCACCTGCGAGATGAGCCACCGAAGAATCAATTGAAATTACCAGATCCAGGTTTTTAATAATTGCCGCTGTATCTGCAAAATCCTTTATTTCATTTGTGAAATTTATTATTTTCTTATTAGCTGGTAAGTTATTTAACTGTTTTTCAGGCCCTCCCTTTTGTAAATTTATCAGCACAACTCTTTCAATTTTTGATAAATTATAAAAATCTTCCAAAGGAACAGATCTTAGTTTATGAGTTTCACTTTCGGTTTTTGGTTCCCAGACAAACCCTATTTTAAAACCATTTATTAATTTAATTTTTTTTGCCCACTTATTTTTTAATTCGTCCGATATTTTTATATATGGTCCTTTTACTGCTGGTATATTATTTAAATCAGTATTAAAAATTTTAGGCAGGCTGAGTAGAAAAACATGTCTGTCCTGTTCAGGGTTAATTTCATTATTAACCTCATTAAATGGTAAAAATCTGGCAAAACTATAAGTATTTTTTAAAAGTCTGATTAAATCTTCCTGACATATAAAAATTATTTCTTTTGCTTTTTCACGTAAAAGAGGCAAATACCGGCAAAACTGAATTGTGTCTCCCAGCCCCTGTTCGGCATATACATAAAGCGACTCCTCTTTTAAATCTTCTCCATTCCAGTATCTTGGTATAATCTGATAATAGTCATTGATATTTCTTCTAATTCGCCATTCATACTCTTGCCAGCCTTCATTAAAACTTCCTACAGTTAATAATAAAGTGGCAAGATTATAATGAGCTGCTACAAATTCTTTATTTATACCGATTGCTTTTCGGTAGTTTGCAGCAGAAAGCCTGTATTCTCTCAGTTTTGAATAAATAATACCCAGATTAAAGTGTAACTCAGGACTTTCAGGGTGTGAATCCAATGCCTTTAAAAAATATTCCAGAGCTTCTTTGTAATTTCCTCTTCGGGCAACAATAGTACCTACCCTGCTATAAAAACTCTCATTATCCGGGTCTAGTTTAATTGCTTCAAGCATATTATTATATGCCTGTTCATATTCTTCAATTTGTTCAAGCGTTGAGGCCAGATTTGCATGAAAAAATGGATTATCTGGAGAAAATTTTATTGCTTCTGAAAAATATTCCGATGCTTCTGTATATTTTTCCTGTCTTTGTAAAATAGCTCCTATATTGTTTAATAGGAATGGATCGTTAGGGGTTAATTTTCTGATTTGTAAATAACAGTTAAGTACTTCATCAATATTTTCAAGTTTAAAATAAGTACCAGCAAGTACCTGAAGATAATTTACATTGTTCGGGCAAATTCTTGTTGATTCTAATAAAAAGTTAACAGATTCATCTGTTTTGTTCAACTTTAAAAGTGGTAAAGCAATTCTATAAAAAAGTTCAGCATTATTAACCTGTTTTTGCATCATATAATCAAAAACATAATCTAACTGAGCCTTTTCATAAAAAGATATTAAGGCATAAAGATGATTATTATCAGGTTGGCGAATAAGTGCATCAACCTGTGTTTCGATCTCAACTTTTTGCCATAAAGTATAATTTTTAAAAACCGTAACCAACTCCTAGTGAAAGTCCTGCCAGATTAGAGGAATAATTGCCGCTAAAGATATATTTACCTCCAGCTTTTGCTTCAATAAAACCTCCAAAAATATCATATCTTCCTGATACTCTATAGTCAACCCCATTAAAGCTTTCAGGAAAACCAGTGTTTTGCAGGGAACTATTTATAAAAGGGTAATATGTAATCAGGCCACCCAGTACCAGAGGAGAATATTTAATTGGCCTTACACCAACTTCAACCTCTGCTCCAAAACCCAGTCTTTTGCTTCCCGAGTCAAGATAATCTTCATCTCTGTCAGTATCTAAGGCTTGTGAATTATTAATATTTATGTTATTCCAAAAGCTGCGTATTCCGGCAGAAAATGCTAGTCTATCCTTAAACATAGTAACTGCATAAGCAACTTTTAATGAAAACAGGTGATTCATTAGTTCTGATTTTTCATTTGTTGTTTTTCTGTTTAGTATTGCTTTTAGATTTTCATAGCGTGCGTTAACTAAAATAAAATCAATAATTTTTCCTGAGGCTTCAAAAGCAAAGCTGTCATTAAATCTACCACTTGAACTTATTTCATTAAATTTTTCAGAAAATCCCATATTTCTATAATCAAAACTAATACTGGCATTAGGGAAAATATTAAGAGATTTTGGAATAGGTTCAAGACTGATTTTACCACGCAGATCAGATATTTTTAAATTTAAATCTTTAAATTTTTCTTTGCTTAAACTTAGGATTCCATTAGGGTCAACTTTTAATAAAAATTCACCATTTTTATCTGTTATTGTTTTACCTAAAGAGGAGACAACTTCAACATTTTCC
>CAYRDV010000424.1:0-5370 GCA_964422885.1 uncultured Candidatus Sericytochromatia bacterium | reverse complement strand
TTTTGTTTAAAGAGCCTTTTATGGGAGCTGAGCTAAAAAGGACTTTTCCTTTAACACCCCAAATCTGCTGGTAGCGACCTTCAGGTACAGGAAAAGCAATGATTCGTTTCTCAATTCCCTCAAAATCTATTTCGATATCAGGTATTTTTTTATTTTTGTCCTTATCCTTATCTTTGTCCTTCTCCTTCTTATCAGGATCTTCTTTCTCAGGCTCTTTTAAAAATTTGGGAATAGGAGCAAAGGGGGATAATGTATCTTTTTTCAGGGAAATTAAAACAGGCCGCATTCCTCTGGGAAAGCTAAGATCAAAATAAATACTGTCATAAACAGGATTAAATTCTCTGTAAGAAAGAAAATAGATAAATTTACCTTCAGGATCAAATGATGGATTTATATCCCTGAATCTTGTTTCTGTAAGACGATTTATTTTTCCCGTCTTTAAATTACAGATTTTTATCGATATCGTATTCTGAGTATCGGCGCAACTGTACGTAACCCATTTTCCGTCAGGAGACCAGCTAAAACCCTGTATCCTGTTATAATGGCTCCTATCCAAAACTTTTAATTTTTTCTTGGCAAGATCAACCAAAATTAATTCAGAACGGTGATTAGAGATTATAATCTTTTCTTCTGTTGGTGAGACTTCCATGTCTAGCGCACGACCAATATCAATTCCATCAAGCCTTTTTACCTTACCGTTAAATTCAGTACTATGAATTTCAATTGCTTCTTTTCCACCTTTATCAGATATTGTTACAAAGCTTTTATCATTTAACCATTGGGTTAAACGGTACCTTACACCTTCAGTTTCGCCAATCTGTAAGACTGAACCTTCCCAGTTAGAAAAAGCAAAAGCTTTACCACGTGTGGTTACAGCCAAAGAATGGCCATCAGGGTGAGCACTGAAATCTTCCATAAATCTGGAGGGACTGACAAATTTTCGATGCCTTTGTACTTGAGGGCTGCGAAACTCTACATTTACCTTTACATTCTTTTTGCTATCCGGTTCATAAACATAAATATCCGCACCAGCATGATAGACAATATTTTTACCATCTGTTGAAGCATTTCTTATAAAGTATTCCCGATGATTGGTATGTTGTTTTAAATCCTTACCACTGGTAGAACATGAATAAATATTCCCAATTCCCTCATGATCCGAAATAAAATAAATTCGGTTATTAATCCACATTGGTGAACCAAGATTACCCTTCAAATCAATAAGTTTTTTAAAATTATCTTTGCCTGCCGTATCTATCCATATAACCCCGGCAGTTCCACCCTTATATCTTTTCCATCTGGAAGGATCAGTCGTATGTACTCCGATTACAGTTCCGCCCTTTGGCCCATAAGAAATATTATGCGCCAGACCAACTGGTAAAAGTTCTGGTATTCCACCATCAGGACTTATTTTATAAACCTTGAAAATTCTCTGGAATGGCTGACCAGCATTAGAAATAAAAAGAATATATTTACTATCAGGAGTCCAGCCAATAACACTGGTGTTTCCTCCCATAAAGGTCAGGCAGGTTTCTATTCCACCCTCAGCAGACATACAATATACTTCGGGATTTCCTTCTTCTCTACCGGTAAAAGCCAATAACTTACCATCAGGAGAAAGATGCGGTCTCGTTACTTCACCAAGGTTTGCAGTAAGTCTTACAGCTATACCCCCTTTTGCCGGGACACTCCAAAGATCATCTTCACAAATAAAAACGATATTATTTCCACTAATTGTAGGAAATCTGTAATAACCTGACTGCTTCATTCAAACCTCAACTAAACTTTTTAAATCTGTATATTTTTGGTAAATATTATTTATTCTAAAATTAAACATTTATAGTTCAAAAAATTTTACCATAAAAAGAAGTATTTTATCGGGTATTTATAGATTATTATTAGGAATTGATTTAAAAATTCAACTGATTTATAATACAAAAAAATTGAAGTATCTTAGGGATAATATATATGGATAACCACGATAAAACGGATAAAGAATCACATGATGGCAATCATGGTCATGGTCACGGGCACTCTGAAGATGATGACAATATTGTATTACATCAGGAAAAATTATTACCAACAATCTTAATGGCGATTGTTTTTGTTGTTATAACTATGTTTGGCCTTGCTCAGGCAGGAAATACAAAACTGGATGTAAATATGGGTAAAAGTGCCTATGAGCAGGTTAAACAATCAATGCCAAAAATTGAATCCAATGAACATGGTAAGGTAGAAGAAAAGCACGAAGGAACAAAAGCCGAAGAGCATACAATCGAAGCTCCGGCATCAGAATCACATACTGAAACACAACCTGAACAAAATAATGAACACTAAAAATGAAGAAGGATTATTTTTGTGAAAGATGTGGCGCAAAATATAAATTAGAAGAGGCTTTTTTTTACCGTAAAAACTCTAAGGGTGTTGTAAATAAGTATTACAGCGCCCTTAGCTATAAGTACTGTTATGAATGTTTACCTTATTTTGAAAAAGATGCGATTAAAGATTCTAATTAAAAAATATTTGCGTTCTACTTTTTGGTTTACAACTTCTTACAAGATTTTTACTTTTGCATTTAATACAATTTTAGTTCTATTTCACTTCCATAAAATTATATTTAAAGTTAAAATTTTATAATAAGTAGTAATATTATTTTATAACACTACTTAAGTATATATATTCTTAAATTATTATACCTAAACTAATGATAATTATTAATTTAAATAACTCTCTAAATGTTACTCAGAAAAAAATCTGGAAATATTTATTGTCAAAGGATTATGTCACAATTCAGTTTAGTGATTATTTTTCATCGCCTGTAAGTGAACTTATATCAATTTTAGAATTTAATTGCGATGAAAATTATTTAAGAGAAACTCTTCTTGGTTTAATGGGATGCATTATTAAATTAAATTTTTATAATGATGATAACGTTGATAACGTTGAATATCATATAAGCCCGTTAATTGAAAGATTTAAGATAAAAAATGGAACAGTTACCTATAAGTATGGCCATTTTTTAGTTAATTTCTTAGCTAATACTAATTTTAGCAATAAATTTGATTTGTTAATGAGTGAAAATTTTAGTAGCAAACATACGAAAAAAATATTTGAAATATGTATAAGTTTTTATGATGTTAAAACAAAAATAGGTGAAAAAGAATTTTCAATTGATATGTTAAGGAAAATTTTGGAAATAAACAATGAATATAAGGATTTTAAGTTTTTAAATAAAAATATTTTAAAAAAAGCGGCTCAGGAAATAAATGAAAAAACATCTTTCAATATAGAGCTTGAATATAGAAGAAAAAATAAAAAAACTGACATAATAAATATAAAAATAGCCCATAAAAGCATAGACATCGAACATTTGGAAAAAGATAAAGAAGATGAGCCATTAAATATAATTCATAATAAAAAATTAACAGATTATTTTAACAAATACAGAATTTCACTTGAAAGTGTCACACAAAAGGCTTTAAAAGCGATTTCTATGGGGATCCCTGAGAATTACATTGAAGAATATATCACATATATGAAAGATATATGTGAGAAAAAGAACACAGGAATGGGGTTAATAAATTTCTTTTCCAATAGCTTAACAAAAAAGAGTTATATTGAGTCCTTCTTGCAAATAATAGAAGCTGAATATCAAAAAACTAAGGAGAATTAACTAAAGTATAGCCAAATTTATACTCTGTTCTTATATATTCTTTACCAGGAGATACCTTTTCTATTTTTTCTCTGATATTTTGAATATAATGCCTTACATTTGAAAAATCTTCTTCAGGTTGTTTATGATAAAGAGTAAAATAGATATCGTCAACTGGTACAGGTGTTCCTTTTTTATTAAAAAGAAGGCTAAATATCAAATTTTCCCGAAAAGTAAAACCTAAATTAACATTTTTAAAATAAAAACCTTTATCTTTCTCGATAAAACTATTATTTTCAATTTTATCAATTGGCTCTTTTTTTATTAAATTATTTAGTCTGGATTTTATTTCCTGCAAGTTTTCTTTTGGTTTTTCAAAAATAAAATTAAATACACTTAAATCCTGAATATTTTTAGATGTAAGTTCATAACTTTGTAAATAAGCGATAATATATGAGTTACTATTTAATAATGAGCGCTTTATAATATCACAAAATTTATTTATGTTTATTTCTTCATTTTTCAAAGAATAGTTTAGTAAAATAGCATCAAATTTTTTATTTAGTATTACAGGTATAGCTTCACTAAAAGAATTGCAGAAGAATAATACATATTCATCCTGTTCAGAAAAATTAGTTTTAAAATTTTTTATTGTTTCCTGATCATCATCAATTATTATAATATTGCACTTTTCCATAGAATAGCTCTTTCAAAAAAAAAATATTGCTTTTTAGGGGTTTTTATAATAATACCAGATTTTATTAATAAAATAAAGAGGTTTTTAAACTTAAAAAAATACCATAGCGAATTTAAATTCGCTATGGTATTTTTAGATTTTGTTATGGATCACATACGGAATCTGCTGAATATAGCTTTATATTATCAACATTAATATTGTACCCGGTTGAGGACGTATTTTTGCTATAATCAGGTTTTATACTAAGATTATGAGTACCAGGAGGTATATTAGTAATGGCCACATTTGCTATATCCTTTGCAGCAGTAACATTTGCTGAATATAGGTCAACAGTCGCTTTATAAACATTATCAAGGTATATTTGAGCTTTTCCATAGCTTAGTCCTTTTACTGCATTAAACTCAACCTGTTGATTACTACCAGATGGGATATTAAAATCAAAAGTTGAAAATTGCCCACCTGTCCC
This sequence comes from uncultured Candidatus Sericytochromatia bacterium, assembly GCA_964422885.1. GTDB lineage: Bacteria > Cyanobacteriota > Sericytochromatia > UBA7694 > JACMQJ01 > CAYRDV01. Next base: position 555 of record CAYRDV010000424.1, on the reverse strand, counting down.
GATTGTATCAACATTTAAATAATAACCAGTAGAACTAGAATTCTTTTCATAGTGGCTTACCAATTTAATGCTACTTGTTCCTGGAAGGGTTAGCTCCACAAGTTCAAAAGAGTTACTGGTTCCATAAAGATCCAATGGCATAGGCATTGTTGTTATAAGATGATTATCAGCATAGACATCAATTTTACCACTTCTTGCCTCTTTTTTGTATCTTAATGTTAATATTGAACCAATAAGATAAGTTTCTACATAAGGGAGAGAATAAAACCCATCAACATTAAACTTATAGTCACTTGAAGAAGGATTTTTATCACCTGTACCTTCAATAGTTATTCTATGAGTTGCCAGTGAATCAAAAATATGTTTTTCTATAAAGTCAAAATTAGAAGAAGAAGAATAAAGATCATATCTGGTTGGAGTTCCACCATCAAAACTGATATCAACTTTTCCCTGATTACTATCTTTTAGAGCTTTATAAACAATATTCAATCCAGAAAAACTATATTCAACAGAAGGATAAACTTTGAAATAATCAAAATCAATTACATCATCTGT
>CAYRDV010000423.1:0-5370 GCA_964422885.1 uncultured Candidatus Sericytochromatia bacterium | reverse complement strand
TGGAAGGATTTTCATTTGTTACAGCATATTGTAAATGATGACCAGGATAACCTTCATGGGCAGCAACCATAACCCCAAGGTATTTATTTTGTCCTGGCCTGTTTTCATCCCCGGGAGTTACCCAGAAAAATCCCCTTTTATCTCGACCAAATGGAGGAGGAGGTATATAGGCAGCATAAGGGACTTTATTTCTTTCAAATTCCGGTGTATCTATTACATCCAGAAACTCACCGGTAGGTAGGGTAATCAAATTCTGTTCAAGTAAAAATTGCTTTAATTTATTTAATTCTTCCCTGTAAAATTCAAGCAACTTATCATGTGGTAAAGTATCCAGATTTATTTCAGAAATAATTTGTTTCCAGCTTTTATTCGGATCGATTAGTTTTGCGGTTTCTTCAAGTAAATGCTCAGTTTCATTAAAAAGTTCCCATCCTATTTCCAGAATTTTTTCGGTATCGTATGGCAAATGAAAATTTCTTTTTAATAAATAATCAAATAAATCCTTACCAAGGGCGAAATTGCCCGTACTTCTTGGTAAAAGCTCCTTTTCTAAAAAGACTTTATATGATTTAATAGCTTCGGTAGCCAGGTAAACACTGGTTTTTAATTCACTTTTTAACTGCTCGGGAATTTCTGTTTTAAGTTCATTTTCAATCAAATGACTGAGAAAGGCAACTCCACCTTCCGATGTTTCAATTCCCATTTTTGTCCAGATTTCAGGAATATTTTCCCCAACCATTAAGTTTTCCCTGGCAGCTTTTAATGCTGAAGGAATCTGTTTTAACCGTTCTACAATTGCCAAAGTTTTTTCCTGAGGTTGAAGGGAATTTCTTAATGTCAAAAAATAAATTCCATACATACAGATTTCCGGGTAATGTACAGCATTACGGTATAAAGGCTTTGATTTCAGGCAAAATTCAAGATCACCTTCAAGCTTATTTTTTAATAGTTCATAGTCAATTGACATATTTAAAGCAAGTTTCTCTGGTTCTATTTCAGCAAGTTTATTTAAAAATTCAACCCTTTTCTGGTTAAAGATTTCTATATCTTTATGTTCAAAGGTTCCGAGTGTCGTATCATATCCTTTAATGCCAAGGTATGTTGCTTCAACAGGTTTTTCCTGGCAAAAAAAAGTAAAAATTTCTTCCTGTAATTCAATAAATTTTTCCATCGTATTTTCCAATTTACCTTTATTCAATTTTTTATGAAATATTCCATTTTCAGAGGCTTACCCAGTTTGCCTTTCAATTGGGTAGAGATATGCAGTTACTTATTCTACAATAATTTTTTCTTTATTGAGAATATCAAAAGAATTCATTTTAAGAATGTTTATTAATATTACCAGGGAATTTTATCGCCAAAAGAAGTATTGGCTTTCAAATGTCCTTTTCCTGTATATGTAACCCTAAAATCAGTTCCTCCTGGGGTTTCCGGGTTAAAATTAGGCTTAAAGGGACCTTCTAAAATGGTAATTCCGTCTTTACCATCAATAACCAGTTTTTCTTTATTCTTTAGTTCAATAACAATATTATGCTGTTGATCAAAATGAATATTGCTATTTTCCTTTCCTTCAATTAAAAAATAGACATTAGGGATTCTGCTGTTTTTAGGGATTTTATCGCTCATATTTGAAAATACAAGAACATCTCTTTTGGCATCATTTTGTTTTAAAATAATCGAAAAACCCTTTTCAGACATTGTGGTAAATGTCATTCCATCTTCCTTTTTCAGTGTATTAATCTGGCGGCCAAAAGCATTAAAAAAATATTTAAATGGAGATGATTCCTGTACTCTAATCTCTGGTAATGAGTTTTCCGAAACCTGAGTAATATCTTTTTCCTGTTCATCAATATTTAATGAGGTAACAGGAACAGAACCCTTTTCTGTATTTTCAGATATTTTTAATTCATCAACAGAAGGTTTGGTTTCCTTTTTATCAATTGGCAAATCATTTGTCTTTTCAGGAATATTTTCCTGGCGGGCAATAGCTAAAATAGTTGTAAACTGACCTGAAGAACCGATTGTTGACATTGTCTCTCCTAAAAAAAACATTTTCTTTTCATTATATCATTTCAGCCTTAAGGAAAAATAAGCTAAAATAAAAAAAAGTGGTTGAAAATTTTTTAAGATGACGGTTTTACTTAAACGATGCATGTACAGGAAAAACAGAAAAGTGATTTATTTATTAAGTCAGGAATTTTCTGCATTAAGGCAGCAGGTAATCCATATAAAATTGGTTTTCAACATGGCAATTTACTAAAAGAATATACAGAAAAAGGGGTTTATAAGTTCTTTTCAAAATATATAGATGACCTGATTAAATCAGATAGAAGAACGCACTTTTTACCAGTTTCAGCACTTTTTTCTAAATTTATAAAAACCAAATCTCAAAAATTTATCCAAAATATACCAAAGGAAATTAAAGATGAAATACGTGGTTTATGTGATGCCACCGGGATGAATTATAAAAAAGCTCTTCATTCATTTGTTTTTCCTGAAACTATCTGTTATCTGATTAGCAAATTTTCTGGTAAAAGATTTGCGCTGAAAACGCATTTAAGCGGTTCTGCTTTACTTGGATGTACAAGTATTATTGCGTCATCTGAGGCAACTGAATCAGGTGAATTGATTCATGCCAGAAATTTTGATTTTCTGGGTGTAGGCTATTGGGAAAAATATCCATTGGTTTCTTATATATTCCCTGATGATGGTTTTAGTTATATCTCCGTGTCTTCTGCTGGTATTGTGGGCGGAGTGGTTACGGGAATCAACGAGCAGGAAATTTCTTATGCTGTACATCAGAATTATACTGACGAATATTGTGAAAATAATCTGCCCATTCTGGCACTGGGAACCTTAATTTTAAAATATGCTGATAACCTGGATAAAGCAAAAGAAATAATATTAGAAAATAAATCAACAAGCGGATGGAGCATAGTAATTAGTGATAACAAAACAAAAGAAGCATTTATTGCTGAGATTTGTGGTAATGATGTTAATTTCAGATATATGGAAAATGATTTTTTATTATGTACAAATTCATTTATCAGCCCAGAGTTTCATGAAAAAGAAATAATTATTAATCCATTATTAAATCTAAGCTCAAATAGTCGTTACCAAAGATTAAATCAACTGATAAGGGAACATTATAATTTTATAAGCCCGGCAATCTGTGCCAAATTCCTGGGCGACAGGTACGATATTACCAGTGAAAAAGAAAGGATTTTTGGCTATTCTGTTTCTCAAAACTTTACGATTAGTAGTGTTATTTTTGCACCGGAAAGAAAAAGTTTTTGGGTTGCATCTGGTATTACTCCTGTCTGTAATTATGACTATATACCCTTTTCATTTGATTATAATACGTCAAAAACTTTGGAGAAACCCGTACTTGAAGGAACTATCTTCAAAAATAATAATTTAAAAGAATCCATTAATCTAATAATTCAAGCCCATGAAACCTATGAAAATAAAGATTATAAAAAAAGCTTTGAGTTATTGAATGAAGCCAAAAAGCTTTGTGGTACAAAAGAACCGACTATTTTTTTTCTTTGCGGACTAGTTTGTTTAAAAATGAATGAATATCTCAAATCACTTGATTTACTACAAACAGCGTACGACAATGAACTTGATGTTTATAAATCAGGAGTTATTAAATTATGGCTGGGAAGAGTAATGGATTTACTTGGTGATCGTAACAAAGCACTAAAGCAGTACAGGTATGTCAGGCAAATGAATAAGGATGTATATGGAGATATTATTGAGCTGGCTTATGAAGGCTTAAAAAATCCTTATAAAAAAAAATATATCAAGAATATTAACTTAAATATTTGTAATGGCGAAGAAATCACTGTTCAGTAAAATAGTTAAAAATTAACAGTTAATTTATATTTACTGGTTTATAATAATGTATAATTTTAATTATTCGATTTAATTTTAAAAGGGTTTCTTATTAAATGACTTCTTATCCTGAGATAGATGATGTCATTGGAAAGTTTAAAATAATATCTGTTTTAGGCAGAGGGGCAACCTCATCTGTTTTCCAAGCTTATCATGAATATTTACAGTCAAATATTGCTGTAAAGATTCTTTTTCCTCAACTTTTAGAAAAAGATCCCAAAATTGAAAAAATATTTTTTGAAGAAGCAGTAATCCTTAACAATTTATATCATCCAAATATTATTAGAGTAATGGATGCAGAAAAAGCATTTGGTTACACTTATATTACAATGGAATTTATCGATGGTAACACTATCGATTCCCTGATTAAACAGGATAAGATAATTGATCCGCTTAAAGCAGTAAGAACAACTATTGATGTATGCAAAGCTTTACAATATTTTCTTGAACAGGGTTATGTACACAGAGACATTAAACCGGCAAATATAATGATCGATTTCAAAAATAAGGTAAAAATTCTTGATCTGGGTCTAGCGAAGGCCATAGATAAGCCTGTTACCAATCAGTTAATTGGCGGCCCAATGTGTGGAACCTTATATTATATGTCCCCTGAACAACTAACAGATTCAGAAAGAATTGATCACCGGGCAGATATGTATTCTGTTGGTGCAACACTGTATCATATGATTGTTGGTCGAATGCCATTTAAAAGTAATGATCTTTCAAAATTAATCCACATGCATATAAATGACCTCCCGGTTTCACCTTTGGTTCTGGCTCCCGATGTCAGTCTGGAGCTATCAGCAATAATTATGAGGTTACTGGAAAAATCACCAACAAAAAGATTTTCCACCTATGAAGTTTTAATTAATGATTTAAAAAAAGTAGAAAGTTATTACCAAAGTATTGCTCCTCCTGAAAAAGAACCAGAATTAAAACCAGTGGAAAATAAAATAGTGGTTAAAATTCATAATTCATCACCCGTTGATAATGAAGATTTACATGAAAAATTTTTACAAAACATTATGAATATGGGAAATGAAGAATCAGAGCAAAAATTTGTTGCACCATCATCAATAACTTACCAACAAATAACAACTGATGATGAAGTACATGAGTATGATAATCATGCTTTAAAACTAAAGTTTTTTAAAAACCTAACTAAATCAGACATTGAGAACAGTTCAATTATTTCTCCGGGTATCGATAATGCTTCAAAGTTTATGAATAAAGATATGGAAACTAAAATTATCGAAAGTTCTTTAAGATCACTTCTTTCTCCTTCTGCTTCTAAAGTTGCCAATGATGATGATGAAATTAATGAAGAATTAAGTGATAGTAACAGATTACGAATGAAATTTTTTAAAAACCTGAATATTGAAGAAAAATAAATTTAAGACCTCCTGCGGTGTTAATACCCCGTAGGAGGAGGGGCCGGGGGCGGTTGCCCCCCAGCCCCCCACAACCCCCAAC
>CAYRDV010000422.1:0-5388 GCA_964422885.1 uncultured Candidatus Sericytochromatia bacterium | reverse complement strand
TCGAATTCAGGGATACTAGTGATGACCTTTTAGCAGAGATTTTCATTGATGATAAGCCTATTGTAGATTCCAGGTATGTTGTAGATCTTGATGAACTGGAAAAAAGTATCGATTATTATGGTAAATTTTTTATACTTACCTGTGAAAGCAATGAACCAGAACACATCGAGATAAGTAAAGGGATTAATATATTTAAGGATGAAGAGGACTATGTCCACTGGAAATTTTCAGAACCTGTTTCCGAAAAATCATTTGTTTTTAATGCTGATGAATACAGAATTTCTGTTTTAAACGCTCTTGAAAGCTGGAAAAGGTTGGTAACAGAAAATGAAGATAAGAAAAAAGTAAGTTATCAGGAACTCCATAGTTATGTAAAATATGCTGATGAGCCTGTCGAAGAAGAAGAAATAGCATAATTCGTACTCTTGAGCAATGGGTAATTCGCTCTAAAACCCTTTTGCAAATAAAAAGCCTGAGATACTTAATAATGATGCAATCAAAGCAATTATATAAAATCTAAAACTTACTTTAGTTTCTTTCCAGCCTTTTTTCTCAAAATGATGATGAAGTGGGCTCATTAAAAATATTCTTTTCTTAGTTCTTTTGTAATATAAGACCTGGATAATTACAGAAAGAGTTTCTATTACAAAAATAAAACCGGTAAAAAGAAGCCATAATTCATTGTTTCCAACAATAGCCAAAGTAGAAACCAAACCACCTAAAGCAAGTGAGCCGGTATCTCCCATAAAAACTGAAGCAGGATAGCTATTAAACCATAAAAACCCAATACATGTACCTACACAAACCAGGCCAATTGTTATTGCCGCAATATTCAAAGAATTTGCTTCAGAATAGCTTAACATAATAACTAATGGGATAATACTGATCGCTGTAGTACCTGACGCAAGACCATCCAGACCATCAGTTAAATTAATTCCATTTGATGTACCAGTCATAACAAAAACAATAAATGGGAGATAAAGAAAACCTAAGTCGATAAAAGTGTTTGTAAAAGGAATATTAATAATACTTTGATGACCAGAATATAACAGATAAAAACCAAAAAGAGCAGATATAAGAATCTGTAATGCTAACTTCAATCTTGGCTTCAGACCATCATTTTTACCTTTTAAAATAATCATCATATCGTCAATAAAACCAATCATAAAAAAACTTAAAACAACAAGAGTTATTACAATTGATTCTCTTGAAAAACCACAAAGGATAATAGTCAAAATAAATACAGGAAGGAAAATAGCGATACCCCCCATTGTAGTAGTACCTTCTTTTACTTTATGTTCAGAAGGACCTTCAATTCTTAAAGTCTGGCTCGCTTTAAATTTTTTTAGAATATTGATGATATAAGGACTAATAATTAGTGTTGAAATAATCCCTAAAAGTATATAAATTTGATAAATAAATAATTTGTTATGCATGAATAAAAATTTTACTAAAAATTGATGAAAATTAAATATGATAAGAATCACTTTATGCTATGCGTAATTGAACTTCTGGATATCAGAGAGTAACAGCTGTTATGTACGTATAATCAGGGTTTGGAACTAATACAAACATCTTATTTTATTACAAATAGTAAAGTTTTATATAGTAATATTTCACTCAATTAAAACTTCCTTTAAACATAGTATAATAATTTTAAAATCAGGTTAACTTTAAAAAATTTTACTAAAAATAAAAAAAAACAATGTTTTGGTAATTATAGAATAGGTAATTGTAGCTCTGGAGTAAACTAGGTGAGTGAATTAAATCTTTTGGGTAAAAAGGAAAAAGTTAACTCTGCTCCCGGATTTAGTTCTGTAGGACAGATACTTAAATATTACAGAGAATTAAAAGGCCTTTCTCTAGAAGAAGTTTCAAAAAGAACATATATAAAACTTAAATATTTGCATTCACTTGAAGAAAATATAACAGAGACGATGCCAGCTCCAGTTTATGTTTATAGCTATATTAAACATTATTCAAAACTACTTGGTTTAGAGGGCGGAGATCTAGTAAAGTTGTATCAGAAACAATGTAATTTAGTTGATAATACCACTATTGAAAATGAAGAAGATGTAAATAATATAGTAGAATTAGATAATAGAAATATTAATAAAGACAATGGTAAAAGTTTAATGGATTTGGATGCTGTTTTTGATAATAATGTAATAGCTCAGCCTGTTCAGGCAGAGGTTAAAGTTCCTTTTAAACAGGAATCATCTCCTGTCCACAAAGAATTAAATTTTCCTAACCCTGATGAAAAAATAATAACTCAGGAAATAATCGATGCTGCTTCTGAGGCTGAAAGAATTGTTTTAAACGCCAAAAGAGAAGCTGAGAGAATAATCAGAGATGCTCAGGCCGAGGCCTATCAGTTAAAAGCTGGAGCCCAAAGTTATGCAGAGACAGTGTTGAGGGCTTTGGAACAGGAGCTAAATACCGCACTAGGCGAAGTCAGAAATGGCAGATCCTTTCTCCAAACTAAACCAAATCTGATAATATAAGTTTTAAATAAAAAATAGCTTCAGGCTCAAAAAGTCTGAAGCTATTTTTTTATATAATTTATACTATATAAACTAAACGATATTATTATTTTTGATAAATAAAATGAAAGAATTTTTAAAGAAGCTGTTATTTAAATTTCCAGGCGTTTCTATTAAATTTCTTTTATTATTTTTATTAATACAAACAGGCTTGTTTTCACCAAATTCTTATGCTGAGCCTCAAATAGCAAAAATTCGCATTGCTATTCCTAATTTTACGGTTTTAGATAAAGCTTTGGAGAAAAAAAATATCACGCCTGATTTATTAAATAGTTTAAAAATTTTTCTTAATTCAAATAATGCATATAAATTAGTTGAGACAAAAGAACAATTTAATAGTTCTGACTTATTGACCTCAGGCCAAATTATTACTTTAGGCTCCAAAAATGGTATTGATATTATATTAACCGGCAGTTTAACAAAGTTTAATAATGACATTCTTGTAAACATTCGACTATCTGAAACGGTTATAGGAAGAGTTTTATTTTCTAAAGAATATTTTGTAAAGCAAAATGAATTTAGCAAAATTAAAAATAATATCTTTCAGGATTTAAATTATTTTGCTAATAATTTCCAAAACATGGATTTAAGAGTTATCGATATTGGTGGCGGAACCTCTGAAATAAAGGTGAACAGCATACCAAACAATGCAATTGTAGCTTTTGACAATAATGAAGTTGGCACAACTCCTATAATTTTAAAAAATATTAGTAATACACAGCATTTAATTGAGGCCTGGCAGGAAGAGCAGGCAAGCATCAAATCTTTTAATATCAGTGCTGAAGACGAAAAAATATTTCAGCTTTCATTTAATAACAAAACATATACAGAAACTACTATCAGATTATCGGATCTGGAAAATAGCGAGTATTCATTCGAAATCATCGCAAACCCAAAGGATCGCTCTGAATCTAAAGAAAGACCAAAATTTTCTGATATAAAGTATGACATTAGAAAATTCCGGATTGATATTATCACAGAGCCTTCAAATATACAGGTCGTTATTGATGGAAAAACATTAGGAGCTTCTCCGGTAACAATAAATGATATTTCTCAGGGAAAACATAAATTAAAATTAAATAAAAAGAAGTTATTAATATTCAAACAGGTTGTCGATTCTTATAAAAATAAAATATCAGAAGTAAATTTTAATCTTTACAAACTTGGCAGAGTACTAATTTCAAGTTTTCCAACAAATGCTGATATTTATATTGATACCCAAAAAATTGGTATTACGCCAAAATCAATAGATTTACCACTTGGAAAACATACTCTTGATATAAAAAGAGAGGGATTTAAACCTGAGACATACAGTCTGGATGTAATTGAAGGAAAAACAAATGAAATGAGCATTAATCTTACCTCTCTGAGAAATGTTGATACAAATGTGTCATTTTTACCTACTGCTGTTGTAGATGATACATTGGGGATTTCAGCCTTTTTTATGTCACTGGGGCAATATAATCTGGATGACAAAACAAAGAAATTAGCATATTTATATGGAAGTGAAATAAATTATGGTTTTAAAAATCTTTATTCATTTGGAAAATATATTAATCTTGGTGTTCAGGTAGGAGCATTTTATAATAAACTGGACACCTTTAGCTTTCTTAAAAATTTTCACAGTGATCAAGGTATTGCAGCAAAATTACAATTTCTTAGTCAGGGAGAGCTTATACCCGTTTCTGCTGCAATTGGAACTTTTTATAATTTTAATTCACAGGCAAAACATCAATTCAATGGATATATTTCTGCAACCAGAGATTTTGGCTTCATTTCTGTTCATCTAGGTCTTCAAATGCAACCTTATAAATTAAGCGCTTTAAATTTAAATATAAATTACAATAGATTTTACAGGCTAAAATTAGGGGCAGCAGTGCTTATTGATTTTGGTCTTTTAACCAATGATACAAAAGAATATATTACACCTTTATTTGGTCTTACAGCAGGTTACAACTTTTTTTAACCTCATACCCAACCTTTTAAAAATTTATTCAATTCTGTTAATTTTAAAATTCTGTAAACTCTGATTCTGACAATTTATTAATAGCTTTTTTTGCCTGATTACTTACCATTGGCTCCTCATAATGAACTAGCTTTTCAAGAATGGGTAAATATTTTTTATCTTTAAGAGAACTAATCATAGCAATAATATTGCGTAGAAAACCTTTTAATTTTGTTCTCTTAACAGGGCTGTTTTTAAAAGTTTTGCTAAATTCTTCCTGATTCATGTTTAGTAAATCAAGAATATTTTTGTTTTTTAACCAGATTCTTGGTTTAACATCATCTATTTCAGAAAAAACAGAAAATTTATTCCACGGGCAAACATCCTGACAAATATCGCAGCCAAAAATATACTTCTCAAAATTATTAGCCAACTCCTGGGGAATCTCTTGCTTAGATTCGATAGTTAGATAAGAAATACATAATTTTGAATCAATTTTACCTGGCTCAATTATTGCCTTAGTTGGGCAGGCATCAATACATCTGGTGCATGTTCCACAATAATCCTGAATTGCAGAATCATATTCCAATTCAAGATCCAAAAATAATTCTCCCAGTAAAAAATAAGAACCTTTCTGAGGATTGATCAGCATAGTATTCTTACCAATCCACCCAAGGCCAGCTCTCTTTGCCAGAGAACGCTCCAAAACCGGGGCAGTATCAACATAGGCTCTACCCTGACTTTCAGGTTTCAGCAATTTTATATAATCAAAAAGTTGGTTAATTTTATCTTTCATAAATATATGGTAATCATCTCCCAGTGCATAACTGGCAACTTTAAATTCATTCTGCTCAACAGGGAGATAATAATTTAAACCCAGACAAACTATAGATTTTGTTC
>CAYRDV010000421.1:0-5440 GCA_964422885.1 uncultured Candidatus Sericytochromatia bacterium | reverse complement strand
AATGAAGCACAGGTTGCAGTGGCAAAATTTACCCTAAAAAATGCTCAAAAAGAATATGCCAAAAAACAAAGATCACTTAAGGATATAGCCAGTACAACCACACCATTTATCACTGATATGCTGAGGGGAGAATGGTCAGATAAAGATATTAATATAGTAATCACCGACTGGTTTGAACTATCTAATTATGTTGATACGATAATTGAGCTTAATAGAAAGAAATTCTTAGTCATGTAAATCTTTTAATCCGCTGAATCCTGTTCAGACTATTTCCTAAAACGCTTCTTTTTGGGTTTAAAAATTCTTTTTACCTTACTTACAGTCAGATCTGATATTGTATGTAATCCGGCACCAGTTACCAGGCCAGCGAAGATACTGGCAAAATATGTTGGCGGCTGGTTTTTGATATAAATATAGCCATGATAGGTTGTTTTTACCAGTTCTTTATTTTCAACAGGGAAATATTTTTCTGTCAATAAATAACAGATTCCATAAAATAAGGCGATAAAGAATCCCAGATAAAACAGACGAAAAGTAGTACCAACAACCATTCCATGCGATAATGAGGAGCGATGGGGAATAAATTTCCGATATGGAATCCAAATCCACCTGAAAATACCCCAGCGTTTTGACTGAACGCTTACAAGATCAAGATCTCCGCCAAACATGAAACTACTAAAAAGGTATGCAAACGCAAATAGAACGACCAGCATCCATTCTCTGGTAAGATACCAGACAATAAATGAAAATGGTATAAAAAAATACCAGGAAATTTTATCGTGGGTCTTTCCAGATGGCATAGTCTTTTTTTGAAAATATTGGTTTAAAATTTTTCTTTTCCATTTTTATGGATTCATTACTTACTTCAGGCAGTTTAACAATCTGAAAATTATCTTTTACCATCAGGAAATCAGAGGAAATCAGCTTTAGGTTTAAATCATTCAATGCTTTTATTTTTGCTTTCTGATGATCAGAAGCAGCAACTAAAACTGAGCGTTGTGGATAATCAGCCAGAAAATTAAAGGCAAAAACCAATAATTGTTCATTAATTTCTTCATAACCAGGATGAACAAGAAGTCTTATTACATGGGGAAGTTTTCTGTATTGGGCTGCTATTTCCAGAGAAGCAATAACCTGATTATCTTTTTCTACCACATAATGAACCTGATTACATTTTTTAGTATATTCCTTTATATACTTAGAAACCTGTTCAATTGGTGTTTCATGAAAATCAGGCAGATTCTTCTGATCTACAATCCTAATTGAAGAAGGAGTCGATGCCATATATAATTCAAAACTTGATTTGGCATCGGCTGGCTTATAAGGGCGAAAACCTGGAGGAACAGCTACAGTATCTTTTTTATATTCGCCAATCTTTTTTGCTAACAGCTTATAATAATGAACAGTCGTATATTTTCTAAAACCGATTGATTCATAAAGTTTAATTGCTGAAGCATTGTTGACATCTACTTCCAGAGTAAATCTGTTTACCCCATGATTCATATAGTTATCAAACATATAATTAAGAAGTTGTTTAGCGATACCCTTTCCTCTCTGATCAGGTAAAACAGCAATATTTTCAACATGCCACCTTGTTTGATCTTTACTTCTGGCACTTGTCTGGATTAACCCAACCACTCTTTTTTCTTCTTCATCTTCATAAACATGCACATTAAAAAGATGTTGATAAGGATTATTAAAAGTAGCAAGCAGTTTTATTACAGGATAAAGTTGTTGCCAACGGTTTATCCTTTCTACAATATCAAGTCCTCTTTGTTTATATTCTTCGCTAAAGGCTTCGGCAAATATTGTCTTTATGGCTTTGAAGTCACTATACTTCGCAGGTCTGATCATATTTATTCCTCTTTTTCAAATCTAAATTTTCAGGCCGGATTATTACAATAGGGGTTTGTTCTGTCGAATTTCCGGCTGGGTTTTTAAGCATCCATTTACGAATTTGATCCTGCGCAGCTTCTAATGTGCAAGCCAATATTCTGGCTTTTTTAAGATCATTGGCATCAGCAATTGCTATATCAACTCCCAATTTATTTTTTAAATCTTTAACATACTTATCAGGATTTTCTGGTCCAAGAACAATATATTGATCATATGGTGGTATTGTTCCGGTTAAATCATCAATGAGTTCAGATTCCATTCCTGCCAGGGTATAGAACCAGCCATTTTTACCAACTGCTTTCATCAAAGCACCTACAAACATTGCTGAGACAAATTTCCATGTCCCTATTTGCCTGATTGCACTTTCCATCCCATACGGACTTGAAAGGCTTCCTGCTGATGGAACAAAATAACATAATCTTTTTGCCCACCACCCTGGAGTAAATTCAAGTGGATGGATAAACCGTCCCTGGGTAATAGCAATAGGACTTTCAGCAATTACCACAATATCACCTTCTTTTAAAAATTCCCCGGCATATTTTTTTATAACATTACCCAGATCATCAGAATCAGTTAAAAGGTGTGTTCTCACAGGATAAATCATGGCCCCTTGTTCCTGAAGGGCTGAAAAATTAAGTTGAACTGCTTCCTGAACCGGAACAAAGATAATATCCGTAAAACGATCTTTATGATATCCACGCCTATCATACACGGAATACGTTATTTTTAAAACAATTGCATGCACTTTATCCAGTCTACTTAGATTTCCAGAAAACTTTGATTTTACTTTTACCTCAATTTTCTTCATGGCTGGAATTAAAAAAGCCGGAATATACCCATCCTTCCTTACATACTGCTCAGGGACCAGACTTGTTTCCAAAAGTAAATCATCAAAGTGCTCATTTTTAAAAAGAATTTTATGTTCAATACGCATATTTGCCAAAGTACCTTCATATTTGGCATTCAGGTTTTTAAAGTTTAAAGAACACTGGTAGACTCTATCTGCATCATTATCTGAAATTACTTCCCAAGCAGTTCTTTCATTTTTAACAGGTTCAATCGTATTTTTGTCTCTTCTTTGATAAAGTAATTCAAAACAAAAAATTGCCGCCAGAACCAAAATAAAAACAGTTATGGTAAATATTAATATATTCATAAATATAAAACCTCTTTATTTCTTCTCTAATTTTATCATAGAAAAATTCTCTCTGAATTTGTACAATGTTAGTTTCTATCTGTTTCTTAATCCAATAAAATTTAATCTTTTAAACCTTTAATTGTGATTCAATAATATTTATTAAATTTAAAGCTTTTTTTATTTAGTTATATAGGCTATTATAACTGGTTCAAATATAAGATAAATATTATCAATGTCACCAAATCCGACTATGATTAATATGATTTATAAAATTAGCAAGAGGAACTTTGTATGATAATTAGGAAAATGCTATAAACAATTTATCGCATGATTAAACCTTCTTTTTACTTCAGTTGAATCTAAAACTTTCATAACTTCATATAAATCAGGAGTCTGTTTCCTTTTTGTCAGAGCAATCCTTATCACTGTAGTAGTATCAGCCAGATAACCCTTATATTTTTCAGGACTTTCCTTATATGTTTTTGTATCTTTGGCATATCCTAATTCTTCAGAAAACTCTCTAATCCTGTTTAACCATTCTTCTTTTGTATCAGTAAGATTAAACACTGTTATATATTTTTCCAGAATATTTTTTACTTCATTATTAGAAATATTTTCGGGAAAATCATAAGTATCATTTGCGGAAAGAGGATATAATTCAGAATAAAAATAGCTTACTATATCTTTAATTTCAGACCATTTCGCAATATCTTTACGTGGCTTTTTATTCTCTCTGTCAATATTTAATATTTTTATTGTATATTCAGAATCCCGCTCAATCAGTTTTAAAAATTTCGGGTCAAATTTTTCGGCCCATTTTTTAAGCTGTTCATAAATATATTGTGCAGACATTCTTGATATAACATTCTTACTGATGTCAGTCAGTTTGATCAAATCAAATAAAGCACCACTGCTGCCAATTTTCTCGGTTTTTAAGGGAAATTCACTATGATGCTTTTCCGGGTTATTTCTACGCCAATCTTCAAAAGTTGAATTAGCCAGATTTAAAAGATATTCGATAACTGTTTCGGAAGGAAAACCTTCTTCATGATAAAAACTTACAGCAGCTTCAGGATCTTTTCTTTTGCTGAGTTTCCTCTTTGAGTTTCCTTCTTGCTTCAGGATTGTTGGGATATGAGCATATCTGGGTGGCTTCCAGCCAAGCGCCTGAAATAACTGAATATGCACAGGTACTGATGGTAACCATTCTTCACCCCTAACGACATGTGTTGTACCCATCAGGTGATCATCTATTGCATGAGCAAAATGATATGTTGGCAAACCATCTGATTTACAGATTACAATGTCCTGATCATTTTCAGGCATTTCAATATTTCCTTTAATTACATCTTTGTATGAAACTTTTCTTTCTGATTTTCCTTCGGATTTAAGCCTGATTACAAAAGTTTTCCCTTTTTCCAGTTCAGTTTTTATTTCAGCAATACTTTTGTTTCTATAAACAGCCCATTCACCATAATATCCAGATCTGATGTCTGATACTTCCTGCTGTTTACGAAGTTCTTCAAGCTCTTCATTAGTACAAAAACATGGATAGGCCTTTTCCTGTTCGATCAGAAGCTTAATGAAAGCATGATAAATATTGATCCTTTCACTTTGTTTATAAGAGCCATAGTTACCTATTTGTTCATTTTCACTGATAAAACCTTCATCACTAATGATATTAAAGTTGTTTAAAGCGTTAACTATACCAGATATACCGCCTTCGATTTCTCTTTTTTTATCTGTATCTTCTATTCGTAAATAAAAGACACCACCACTTTGGTGTGCCAGTCTTTCAGAAATTAAGGCAGAAAATAAGCCACCAATATGGACAAAACCTGTGGGGCTGGGAGCAAATCTGGTAACCTTTGCTCCTTCAGGTAAATTTCTTTGAGGGTATAATTCAAAATAATCTTCAGCGGTATTGTTTAAACCTGGAAACAACAAATTAGCAAGGTCTTTGTTATCACTAATATTCATCTTTAAATCGCTTTCTAAAATATCAATAAGTAATCATTATACTGAACATAGACTGTAATTCAAATCACTTAGGCCATTACTATTCAACTTGGTGCATATTAATCAGATGTTGATTTGGATAAATGTGAGCCAGCTATCATTTTTAAGCAAAAAATATTAACAAAAGTGAAATTTTTAAGTTTTATGGAACTTTTACATTGGTTTTTGCGTCTATATATTATGGAACATTTAATTAGCTAAAAATATTAATTCCCCTTAGGGTCTAAAGTGCTGAGTTACCCCTAAGTTTTCCTCCTATTCTAGGTCACATATAAGATACCGCTTCCCGGTATCTTTTTTTTTGTTATATTTGTTTTTATAAATTTACTTTCTTGGGTGCATTAAATTTTAGTAGAAAACCTTAAGAAGCCCTTAAATCCCAGAACT
>CAYRDV010000420.1:0-5446 GCA_964422885.1 uncultured Candidatus Sericytochromatia bacterium | reverse complement strand
TGAGTTAACAAACAGTGGTAGAACATTATTAATCAAATTCAACAATGGTGGAAACCTCACTGCTGCATTTGATCTTAATGACAGAGTATTCGCTCAGGTTAAAGAACTGAAATCACCTGCTGGTAAAGAAATTTCAACCGATAACTCAGTTGATTCTTCTGTTGGTGGTGGTAACACAATCTCAACCAATGACAGTAAGAAAGTTGCTGCTGCTACCTAATAGTTAATCTATTAGCTGCTTGTAGTATCTAAATTATAAAAAATGAAGGCGATAACTTGTTTATCGCCTTTGTTTTTTGGAAAGAACCAACTCATCCCCGCCCCGGTTGGGAGAGTAATGAGGAAGAATATACGGAGTAGAAATAGAGTTATTTGCTTCATTAAGAAAATTTATTTATACTAATTATTAATGGAAGTAACCTGATAAGGGTTTGTAAGATTTGTAATAAATTATGGAAGTAAAAATAGATTTAAGCTTTGAACAGGTATTAAAGTTAGTCAATCAATTACCTGTTGATGAGAGAGAAAAATTAAAAAAAGAGATTGAAACTTCTTTATTAAATATGAACGTATCTAAAAAAAGAATTTTTGGATTGCTTAAAGGTCAAAATTTTTGGATGTCAGAAGATTTTGACGAACCTTTAGATGATTTTAAAGATTATATGTAGTTATTAATGAAATATTTAATTGATACTCATGTATTAATCTGGTTTTTGGAAGGTAGTGAGAATATACCTAAAAGTACAAGATTAACTATTGAGAATGAAAGTAATGAAATTTTTGTTAGTCTTGCAACTTTCTGGGAAATGGCAATAAAAATTAGCTTAGGAAAATTAATTTTGCCTAAAAAGTTAAATGAAATTATTCAATATACAAAAAATTTAAATATTTCAGTTTTAAAAATTAATGAAGAGCATGTATTAAAAATTTTGGAATTGCCAATTATTCATAAAGATCCTTTTGATAGAATTATAATTTCTCAAGCATTGGTTGAAAATTTAGAAGTTATTACTAAAGATGAATTTTTTAAAGATTATAGGATTACAAGAAAATGGTAATTAAAAAAATTATTAAAACCACCTCTTTATTTCTCCCCTCTCTTGAGAAAAGAAGCGGGGCAAGGTGCCAAAACAATGGGCGTAAGCTCCTTGTTCCAAAGGGTGGGTTATTAGCCCTTGGCTGTTTATTTTTTGTTTCATGTACAGGTAATGCAGGACCCATTACCCCAGGTCCTTCTACATCTGCAACTTCTTTACCATCAGCTGCTCCTACACCATCAGCCAGTGCAGTGATTCCAAGTCAGTCAGCAACTCCTGGTGCCACACCAACCCCTTCAGCTGTTACTACAGATATCAGTTCCTTTGCTACTTTAAATGGAAAAATTTTTGATAACGGTGGCAATCTTCTCAGTGATGTCCAGATTATAATCCGCTCACTTGATAAAAAGATTGACTTTTTATCCGAAACAAAGACAAGCCAGGGTGGTTCATTTGTTTTTCAGAATGTTCCGGCTGGTGTGCCAATGGAAGTAAAAGCATTTAAAAGCTCAGGGTGGACAACAAAAACCCAGACAGTTGTTATAAAAGCAAATATAACTGGTGATCCTAATGCCAATTTGCTTGATTTTGGCGATGGGTTCAGTATAGATGATCCACTTAAAACAAATTTTTATTTTTTAAGTAATGCTCCTGAAGTAATAGCTATTACTCCAGCAAAAAATTCAAGTCTAAAGCATTATGGCTTATCTTTTAAGCTGACATTCAGCGAATTGGTAAAGAAAAAGTCGGTGGAAGATAACATTATTTTGAGATATGTTAAAGAAAATATTTCACCATTAACGGTTGTTGGCGATTATACTGATGGACCACCTTCAGTAAACGGACTGAACCAGGTTTTTTTTAATAAAGATACCAGTGGAGGTATATTTCAATGGGACACAGCACCTTCATCACAGGAAGGTAAAGAAGTAATATTTACTCTTGATAAATCAATTGGTTTGCCAACCAGACCTGATAACAGTGTTTATTATGCACTTTCGCTCAGAGGTAAAGAAAATTCACCGAGGATTGCTGATGCAGAAAATATTAATGGTCTGGATAGAGGAGAGTTTTTTATAAATAATGTCAGATCCCGAAATATTTTATTTAATATTTTGCCAGACAAGACAGAACCTATTTTAAAAGAAGTTAAAATTTATAAAACATCTACTAAGAGACGTATCAGAGTAGTTTTTTCTGAGCCGATGGATGTTCAGGGAAGTAGTAATACAGAGTTACTTGATATTGCAAACTATATTTTTTATAGAAAAGTAAGCAATGAAGTAATAACCCTGAATAACCCAGAGATTTCTTATTCAGCTCCTGACACGGTAGATATATTATGTGATTTAAATTCTTTTAGTGATGGCGATACCATAAAAATAGAAGTAAATCTTGCTATAAAAGACCCTGCTGGTAATTTTATGTCTCAGGGCCAGCTTAATGGAGACCCGGATAATATCAAATCAGGAAATTTGTCTGATACCCAGGGTTCATAGAAAGGAGTTATTTTAAATTGAATTATAAAATAAAATTTGTCAGGGGTTTGATTAATCAAACCTCTACAGGATATTTTGCTAAAAGAATTGATAAAAAAAGAATTTTAACTTTTATATTTATTCTATTATTTACTGTTTTTTCAGTTAGTTGCAAAGATAAACCATTTAACCCACCAAATAAAGATAAAGTTCAGGCAGGAAATGCTGATAATGTAATACCTATAGGTACAGCGTTAAAGCTTGTAAAATCAGCTGATGAAATGGCAAAAGTATGGTCAGATGACGCAATTCTGGTTTCAATCAATGGCCTTGATCTGGGAATTGATGGTTATGATAAGACAAATTATGAAAGCAGTAAATGGGTTTTTACTTACTTTAGTGCCAAAAAAGCAGCAGAAGCAAATAATTATGTAATCACCTTTAATGGAAAAAGTGCTGCAAACTGGGGCGAAACAATGGGTTCAAGTAACACTCCTCTTGGAGCTTTTACAATAGACAGCAGTAAAGCAATACTTACAGCAATGAATAGTGGTCTTAAAGTAGGAAATCTTTATACGATGGAACTTATAAATGATGGAAAAATTACAAAATGGGCGGTTGGTAGTAAACAGGATCTTAATTCAAATAGATATGATATAAAAATTATTGATGCAAATTCTGGTGAAGTAATAAAATAATGAAAAAAATAATATTATTACCTTTAATATTAACAACTTTTAGTTGTACTTCTACTCCTGTTGCCAATATTTCTCCTTCGGCTAGTATTACTCCATCTGCCAGTGCATCTGTATCACCAGTGCCATCATTAACTCCTACGCCTTCAGCTGCAAGCCCTGCGCCAATTATTAGTGCATCACCAACAGCAATACCAGGCATTTCGCCTTCACCTACAGTTATACCATCACCCTCTACTGACCTAAGTAACAGAATATTTACTCCTGGTATAGGCCGTTTTTTTTCCAGTCTGACAGATCAGACTTCAATTGATGTTTCAAAAGACAGACGAGTCTCAGCAGAAAATACCGGAGAATTAAATCCTGATTTTATCGTTATTGATATGAGACAAAAATTAGCGGATTCAAACTCTGATGGTGTCGTAGATGATAAGGATAAAGGCTGGGGATTTTATGATGATATTTTTGAAGAGATAAAAACAGCCAAAGTTAATGTAAATGTTATTTTTGCTGTTAAGGCAGATGAAATTCCAACTCAGACAACAACTCCCAATTTATCGGCATATAGCCTTTTTATGAAAGAAGCAGCCAATCATTTTAATTACCCCAACGTATCATGGATGATTGGTGAAAAGATCAACGGAGACAAATTTTTCCCTAATAAGCAAAAAGATTATCTTAATTTTTTGGAAAAAGGATATAACTCAGTAAAATCAGTGTCAAAGACAATTCCTGTATATGCTGGTTCGCTTGTGCAAGCGGAAATTTCTGGTAAACCTGTTTATTTTACAGCTGAAAATTTACTAAGTTATATCAATCTTGGTATAGGTAAATATTGTGATGGTTTCTCACTGGATTTTTATTCATATTCTGTAGAAACAAGCCAGCTTGAAACAAACACACAGTACCCAGGTACAAATTATAAGCTGATTTCCGAATATTATAAGGTATTAAGAGAAGTACTTGATAATAAAAACCTGAAAGATAAAAAACTTTTCCTTGGTTCAACCACATATAACAGTGATATAGTCGGTGGTGTTGCCCAAAGTGAAGAAGCTCAGGCAAACTACAATTTCCGGGCAATGGTATATGGAACAATAAGTGGTTTTGATAAAGTATACCTGCCAAAATTTCTTAATGAACAAAATGAAAATACTTCGGGATTTTTTGAAAATGTCGGTTTAATTGGTGGTAACCCTGGAAATGAATCATTAGGGCAAAAAAAGTTATCCTATTGGTCATATAAATATATAACAGGAAAATTAAAAGGAGCAGTTTATAAAAACAAAATGAATAATTTACCAAAAGGGGTAGAAGGTTTTGTTTTTGAAAAAAATAGCCATAAATTATATGTAATATGGAATGATAATTTTGGCCCGGAAAATCTTAAATTATATGATACTGTTGCCGTAAATATAGAAGGTAAAAAAGGTAAAATTTATACCCTTCCATATTCCAATGAAATAAATGGCCTTGAAGATTCATTTTCTCTTGAAGGTGAGAATAAAACGGTTAACCTTCACTTTAACACCCATACATTAGTTCCAAGAATAATAGAGATTTTTGAGTAATGAAAAATAAAAAACAACGATATTTGATTTTACTTTCGCTGGCTTTAATCGGTTGTACCGGAGTTAATCCAACAAATACACCGTCAACCTCAAAACCGGCTACATCGGCAACCCCATCCGGGCAGACTTCGGCAAACCCGTCAATATCGGCACAGCCAAGTCAGAGTATGATGATTACACCTATTCCAAGCCAAAGCTTTGCACCAACACCTTCACCAAGTATATCTCCTTCTGATGCTGAAAAGGAAACAGGAAAAATAAGACTTGAGTCAGGATATCTTAAAACTGCGGCAACTGCATTTTTAAGTACAAATCAGTTTGAAATGAAGTTTAAATTTTCAATAGACTCATTTCCTGAAAAAAATACAACAGGTACAATTTTTGATATTTATGATGAAAATTCAACACCTAAAAAGTCTCATTTTTCAATGGCTGTTAATTCAGATAAAAGTATAATAATAAAATTAAAAACTACAAAAGATAACAAAAATGAACAATTATCTTTTCCTATTGAATTAGGTAAATTTTATGAAATATCGTTTAACAAGACTGAAAATAAGCTTGAATGTTTAATCGGAAATCAGTTACTTTTCTCTACCGAGTTAACCGGAAGTGACTTTGAAAATGAAACAGGCAGAAGAACACTGAGTATAGGAGCTGATTTG
>CAYRDV010000419.1:0-5471 GCA_964422885.1 uncultured Candidatus Sericytochromatia bacterium | reverse complement strand
GGGTAAATTTTGTCGAATACTTTACCAAATACACAAACTCATATTTTAAAAAGGCTCCGTCAAAAGAACCACAACTTGAAAATAAATCTGGCCTTCTGATTGCATGATATACAGATGAAGCCCCACCTAATGAAAAACCATCTATAGCAAGCTTTTGCTCTCTTATTAAACCTGTTTTGAGGCAGGTAGGTAATAATTCATCATCAAAAAAACGATCGATTTTTCCATTTCCAATAAATGAATTTTCTTCTAAAAAATCAGGGCGTATAGCTTCACCATGAGAGATAAAGCCCGATAAAGTATTATTGGACGTTCTTGGTAAAATAAAAGCTAATGGTTGACAATAACCCTTTGAAATTAAGTCATCCAATACAGATATAATATTTCTACCAGCCCTTGTATGGTCCTCACTAGCATTAAGCCATTCCTCTGGAGCACCTCTAAGTAATATTACTCCTAGTAAAGGAGGTTTGTATGCATCAGGTAATACAATTAGAAAATACGTTTCGACACCAAGAATTTTTGAATAAAAGGTTATTTTTTCTATCATAAGTTTTAACAACTAAATTAATTTATCATTTTTTCTGATACTTATATAATACCAACTCGCGTAAATATTACATCATAAGAGGACGTATGTCCTACAGTGATTTCCTTTGGGGCATGACCAAATGCATTTAAATTGGGCACAATAAGTCCCTACGTGGTGCAATAATTATTGTCTAATTATATATGCAAATTGGTATAACTCCCCACAGGGTATGGACCCTGTAATTATGAAAAGATAGTTTCATAATAATAATAAATATAATCTTTATCAGGCTTTTTATAATCTTGTGTTAAAATTTATAGTCTGAATAGATTGGTATTATTCACATTTTTTGAAAAAACGAGGTATTGAAATGGCCCCACAGTATATTTATACAATGCAAGGACTAGTTAAAGTTATTGGCACCGATAAAATCCTTGATGGGATTTATCTCTCTTTTTATCCAGGTGCAAAAATTGGTGTAGTCGGTGAAAATGGTTCTGGGAAATCAACTCTTTTAAGGATTATGGCTGGTGTTGATCAAGATTTTATTGGGCATTCAGAACCAGCAAAAGGAATTCGGGTTGGTTATGTTTCCCAGGAACCACAATTAGATCCAACAAAAACTGTTTATGAAAATGTCGAAATGGCATTTAAAGATATAAAAGCATTGGTTGATGAATATAACAAAATTGCTGAAGATATGGGCACAATGGACGGTGACCAAATGGAAAAAGCGATGGAACAGATGGGAGAGCTTCAGGAAAAAATTGATCAGGTTGATGGTTGGAATCTTGAACATAAAATTGAAGTTGCTTCTGAAGCTTTAATTTTACCTGATGGAAACAGTGATGTAACAAAGCTTTCAGGTGGTGAAAAGCGCAGGGTCGCTTTATGCAGAGCTTTACTGGAGCAACCTGACATATTGCTTTTGGATGAACCGACAAACCATCTTGATGCTGAAACTATTCAATGGCTGGAAAAACAGTTGCAGGAATATCCCGGAACCGTGATTATTGTTACTCATGATCGTTACTTCCTGGATAATATTACCAAATGGATACTTGAACTTGATAATGGAAAAGGCATTCCTTATGAAGGTAATTACTCATCATGGCTGGAACAAAAAATAGAAAAACTGGAGAAAATTGATAAAAAAGAATCTTTTAAACTAGCAACTCTCAAAAAAGAATCTGAATGGATAAAATTGAACCAGAAAGATAAAAAGGTATTTAGCCAGGCTCATATTAAAGATTATTATAAGAGAGTTGAATCAGGAGACAAAGATAAAGACTCTGAATACAGATCTACTGGTTTAACCATTGCTCCAGGCCCAAGACTTGGTGATTTGGTTCTAGAAGTAAAAGATATTTCCAAATCTTACAATGGGACTGAATTAATTAAAGATTTGGAGCTAAATTTATCACCAGGAAGTATTGTGGGAGTTATCGGTCCAAATGGGGTTGGTAAATCGACTTTATTTAATATGATTTCTGGAGTAGACCAGCCGGATAAAGGAACTATACGTTTAGGGCCTACTGTTGAGTTAGCTTATGTAGATCAGCACAGAGATCAGATGGATGATACCAAAACTGTTTTTCAGGCAGTTTGTGATAACATGGATTTCATAAAAATGGGTAACAGAGAAGTTAACTCCAGGGAGTATCTTGGAAAATTCGGCTTTAGAGGTAAGGATCAGCAAAAGTCCATAAAAGTGTTATCAGGTGGTGAAAAAAACAGAGCTTATATGGCAATGCTTCTTAGAAAGGGAGGTAACTTTATTTTACTGGATGAACCATCAAATGATCTGGATATATCAACCCTCCGTATGCTTGAAAATGCTTTACTGGATTTTAATGGCTGTGTAGTGGTTATTAGTCATGACAGGTTTTTCCTGGATAGAATATGTAGTCATATATTAGCTTTTGAGGGCCAGGGAAAAGTTAAATACTTTGAGGGTAATTTCCAGGAATATGAAGCAACAAGACGTAAGGAGCTTGGCTCAGATTATGATAAATCCCGCCGTAGCAGATATAAAAAATTAAAGCTTGAAGGCTAAAACAAAAAACCTCCAATCATTTGATTGGAGGTTTTTTTGATATCATAATCAGACCTGTTTCATTTTCCATATATTCAGGCATTTCATTTTTAAAAAAATCATGAATTTCTTGCCTCATATTGAAATTTACCAAAGAAAAATCACTGTTTAGAAAAAAACTAATCAAAGCTTTTCCAAAATCAGAGTTTTCATCCTGACATGAACTAACATCAATTTTATTTTTTATAACAAAAATATCAACTTCAAATTCTTTTTCAGGATTTAGCTCCTGAATTATTGATAATAAATCTGGATAAATAATATCTATATTCTGCTCAAATTTCAATAAATCATGAAACCTTTTATGAAAACCCTTAATACCATTTTCTCCCTGATGGATAATTATTATACTTTTTCCTAAATTTAATAATTTTTCGATAGCTTTTTCAATATTCTGGACATAATAAAGAGTATGACTTGTAAATACAAGATCAAATTCAATTTTTGAATTAAAGTTTTCCAGTGTATTTTTAATAAATCGGATATTCTTAATATTTTTTTCTTCTGCCAGTTTTTTAAATTGGTTCAATTGTTCAATAAATGGATCAAGCGCATAGTAAGTAAAATCTAAGGATATTTTATTCAATACATTTATTACTCTAAAACTTGTACATCCCCAACTGCAACCCATATCGAGAATTTTTAATTTCTTTTTATTTTTTAAAATATTTAAATATTTTAATTTGTTAAATAAAGCTTTTTCAACAAGCTCATCTTCTTTTGAAGCAAAAAGCCAGGCATTAAATGGATTTAAATCACTAATAATATTTTTTGAATAAAAATCTTCCATTTTTATATTATAATAGATTTAATTTTTGAATTGTTAATGTTGTAAAGTTTCATAATAAAGTCTTAGATAAAATATTTTTTCCTTGTATAATGACTCCAAAGAAGAATGCAAAATAGTGAATATTTTAAGTGGTTTTGTAAAAATGGAAGATTATTTATATAAAGAATCGAAAAATGTAAAAGTTTGTTGTCATCCCCTATTACAGGTTTTAGTAACAGAGATTCGTAATGTTGAAACAAATTCTGTCAGGTTTAGACGAATAGTTAAGGAAATCTCCCGTCATATAGTCTATGAAGCTCTCGCTGACATACCTCTTCAGGAAATTGAAGTTCAGACTCCCCTTGCAGTTGCAAAGGGTTATGATTATAAGTTTGGAAAATTTATCCTGGCTCCAATTTTAAGAGCTGGCTTATCAATGATAGATGGTGCTATTGAAACTTTACCAAGAGCTGAAGTTAGGCATATTGGTCTTTTTAGAAATGAAGAAACTCTTAAACCAGTCGAATATTATGTAAAATTACCAGATAATATTTCTGAAGATACTACTGTAATGATCATGGATCCAATGTTAGCTACCGGGGGTTCAGCAATCAGTGCTATTGATGTTTTCAAAAAAAGGGGCGTAAAAAAGATTAAATTTTTGTGTTTGATTTCTTCAGCATTTGGTATAAATACTGTTATTAAAGAACATCCTGATATTCAAATATATACTGCAGTTGTAGATTCCGAACTTAATCAATCGGGATATATTGTTCCTGGGCTGGGTGATGCAGGTGACAGGTGCTTTGGTACATAATGAGTCAAGCTTAATTTTTCTATACATTTACTTTACTTTTTTGTGTTTTTAATAAACAAAGATTGCAATTAATTTCAGCTATAATTCTTTTTAGGATAATGTTTATTAAAAATATTTATAAAGAGGTTATTTCAATTAAAGATATGAAAAAATTATCGGCTTTTTTATTATCCGCTTTTATTTTAGGAACACAATCTTCTTTTGCTTTTGCCAAAGAAATTACTCCGATAGAAATTGTAAATAAAGTTTTGGAAATGAAACAACAAAGCTTTACGGGCACAAAGCTACAGAAAGTTGTTCGTCAAAATTTAAAACTTGAAGCAAATGCCAATGTTGAATACGTAAATTCAGAAAATTTCAATATTACTTTAAAACAACCATCAGGAATTTCCGGTATAAAATTTGCGACTAATTCTGGTAAATCTGCGATTTATTTTCCTTATGAAAAACTATCATTTACTGATGCCGTATCCACCAGTGGTGAAATGATTACAGACACAGTTCTGGGAAAAATTACTACTGATGCAGATTTACTTCAAAAAAATTATAATGTAACGATGAAAAATGATGATGAAATAGCGACCAATCCAACTTATGTAATTGATATACAGCCTAAAAGACAAGTAGATTCTCATTGGGGAACACCAGGTAGAACATATTGGGTAAGTAAAAATAATTTCCAGATTTTGAGAGAAGACCGATATTGGGCACCTAATATTGAACCTTTTTTCAGTAGTCAGTTTACAGATTATAAAGCCTTATCCTTTTCAACCAGCCCCAATGTAAGGCTAAAATTACCTTATGATGTTAAAAAAGTTGAACTTGGCGAAAAAAATGAAAAATCTGAAACATATCTGCAATCTTTTAAATCAGCAGATGAAGCAGAAAAAAAATCCAAAGAAAAAATTTATTTACCTAACTATTTACCAGAAGGATTTAAGTTAAAAGAATTACAATTATTAAATTTTTATGATACAAAAATAATTGTACAAAAGTACACGGACGGGTTAAATTCAATGTTTGTTACTTACAGAACTAAGCCAAATTTTTTTCTTACTCTTGTTGCAGGTGCCTTTAGTCTGAATTTGATTCATAAAATGAGTGATCTTAGCTATCATGCACCCTATAATTACATGTCAAAGGAAACAAAAGAAAATTTGATTATTTCATTTGGAGATTTATATCCAGATGATCTACAAAAAGTATGCAGCTCTTTAAGTTTAAAATAAATAATACTATTGAATAGACTATTTATTTA
>CAYRDV010000418.1:0-5478 GCA_964422885.1 uncultured Candidatus Sericytochromatia bacterium | reverse complement strand
CCATTTTTAAACGCTTCATCAAAATCAACTGATTCTTTTTTGGCAGCAGCGGCAATCGTTGTAGATGTATCACCAACAACTGAGCCACTACCATCTGTTACGGTAATTCTTCCACCATTAAGTGCAATATTTTGCGTTTCTTGTATTAATGCCTGTAATCCCTTTATTCCGGCAGTCTTTCTGTCATTACCATCACTATCTTTAAGTGCATTACCATTGGCATCTCTAATTGTTTTTCCACCATTAAGAATTGCATCTATCTGGCTATTTAGATCCTGTACCTGCTTATGCTGTAAAAATTCACTTGCTGGTCCATTTATTGTACTTCTTATGTTTTCAATACCTTTAACACTTGCATCTACTGTTTTGCTAAGGCCTGAAAAATCTCCTTCTTTTACTTTGCCTACAATGTCTTCAAATGACAGACTTGAATTATTAGCAGCATTAAATTGCTTAGTAAAATCTTCTTTAGCTTTTGAAGAAAGATTATTAAATGCAGCCAAATCTTCTGGTTTAGCATTGGGACCAACAGCATTTAATATAGTATTTGCAGTTATAGCTACTCCAGCAAATTGTTGTGCTTTATCATTTAACGCTTTTTGCAGGTCAGTTATATGCTGCCCACCTAGCTTATTGTCAACAACAAGTCCAGTAGTTTCATGTAACTTATTTTCTACATTAACAAATAAATCTCTAAGCCCTTTTCCATCTCCATTTTTAGCAGCAGTTACTGCTTCATTTATTTGTGTTTCAGTTAGGTCAATCAAACCAGCAGCACTTGCGACTCTTAAATAATCTGCAACGGCATCTCGTCTGGCTCCAGCAGCAGCAGAAGTTCCCTGAAGTTTATCTGCACTTGTTACATCGATAGAGCTTATATTGCCTGCTGTTACTTGAACATCATTACCTGTATCATTTTGTACAACACCGACTGAATCAAGTAAGCCACCTGCGGTTGAATATAACTTATTGATAAAATCTGCTGAGTTCGGGCCTTTTAGTGCTCCCTGAACTTGTTCTGCTGTAATTTTTCCATCAGAGCCAGGAGTTATTCCCGCATTTTTAAGGGCAGCCTGAAAATTAGCATTATTAAGAATTGAAGGATCCTGTATAGCTGCACTTATCTCATAACCGCGTAAAACTAGCCTTGCGGCTTGCTCATTTGTTTGATTATGTTTTTCGCCAGTATTACCATCTACACTTGCAGAATGACCTTGTGGAGTAATTGGTCCACTATAGACATTTGTATCATTAAAATTTTCAAGTTCTAATCTTCTTTGTTCTTCATCAATCCTTCTTTTAAAATTTTGCGAAATAGCATTGGTAACAGTGAAGTCATCACTTCTTCTATTATCAGGGGCAGTAGGATCATATGTTTGTGGCCTTGGTTTCGCATTTTCAGTGACTGTTATATTCCCACCTATAACTTCTGCACCACCAAAGGGATTTAAAGAATAATTATTACCATGTTCAGCAACAAAACCAATATCACCACTAAGCCTGTTGGTAACTGCTTCACTAAGCTTATCATTAAATGCAGCTCCGCCAATACCACCAGCAACCTGAGCCGCAGCAGCAAATAAGCCAACAAATAAATTTCTTCTTTCAGGGGCATATTGATCTATTTTTACGGTAACATCAGCTCCGCTGGCAAGTTTTTGGTATGCTTCGGCAGTTAATTTAATATTAGGATTATTATCGGTAATCTGTTTGAGCTGCTCAAGCCGCTGCCTAATAATCGTTTCATTATCAGTTGCCTGAAAATTTATAGTCTGGTAGCTTGTAATACCCTGACCACCGACAGCTCCAACAGAACTCATATATCTTATATGGTTATAATTATTCCCAAATAAGATATTTTTCTTATCCTGATTATTAAAATAAACATGAGAGTTTTGGTTAATACCATAAAAATAATTCTTCATCTTTGTCCCCTAGCTTAGAAACAATTTTTGACTATTTACCTTATCTTTATATTAGCTGACTGAACTTGTTTCATGCATGATTAAATAATATGTTAACAAACTTTTATTGATCTTATAATTTTTATAATTTTATTTGAATTATTTAGGGGTATAGTAAAATAGAGAGTGTTTCTGGTAAAACAAGGGTCTGGACACCTTGCTAACAAAATAGAGATTGCAAAAATATTTTTATTGAAAACTGTTAGATAATGTAGTTATATTAAAGCATAAATTAAAATTATAAAAGAATATTAAAGAATGGAAATTTCAACTGAAAAAATTAGTATTGGGACAATACAATTTGCAATAAATGCAGGTGATGATTCACATCTACTGACAGAGCACCCTCTTGGAAGTATTAGCCGACTTATTGCTGAATTACTTTCTCAAAAGCTAAATTATCTGGGTTTTGATTCTAATATTGCAAAACTTATTGTAAGTAAGCCGGAAGAAAACACCCAAAAACAATTAATTTATACTTCAATGTTACCGATTGAAACCGTGAAAAAAATTCTTAATGCCAGATATTTTGATTATTGTCTTTATGGAGAGATAAATTTTGAAAATGGTTTTAGAATAGAGGTTTCATTGCTTGACTCCCAGGATTCTAACCAGCTTTGGCGAAGGGAAATAAAGTCTAAAAGTTATGACTTAGAGCTAATTACCAGCAGAATTAGTGAGGAAGTTATTAAAATTTTAAGGCTTAATTATAATCCTGATTTAATCACTTTCACTGAAAATTATTCGACAAATAATCTAAAGGCCTGGGGCTGGTATGCCATATCATGTGAAGAACAGCTTGAATATCAGGACAAAGAATCCGCCTTGATAAAAGCTATTGAGACTGCTCCAGAATTTATTGAAGCAAAACTAAAATTAATATCTTATCTTTTAGCTGAGGAAGATTCAATTGAAAAAGCTATTTCATTTCTGGATGAAATATTAGAATCTGTTTCTGAGGATATTCTTAATTACTATGGCTATCAAATGCAGAATAATAACAATTTTTATCAGGCTTCAGTTTTTTATGAATACTCATTAAAGAAAAACTCTACACAATATAATGTAATGTTTAATCTGGCCAAAATTTTTTCAGAATTAAAAAAACCGGATATGCTGAAATTATATATAGAAAAGTATCTGGAATATGCTCCTGAAAATGAACTTAATATTGAAACCCTACCATATTATCTTTTTTTGGCAGGTAAAAAAGAGAAAGCAATCGAAATTGCCAACGAAGCAATTAAGAGAAACCCCAAATCCACCAAAGTTTTTTCTGTTCTTGGCTTTATATATATGAATGATGAAAATTATCCTGAGGCTGCAAAGGCTTTTGAAAAAAGCTTTTCTCTTTCCTTTAATGTTAATATCCTTGAAGACTGGTCAGCCGTATTATTAAAATTAAATGATTTTCAACTGGCTAGAGAAGTAATCGAAAAATATAAAGATGATTTGCCATATAATTCAGGTGTTGAGTGTAATCTGGCTATATCATATTTAAATCTTGGGCAATCTAAAGAGGCTCTTAAAATACTTGAAAATACAGTCAAAAATGATAAAAATAATGCAAAATCCCTTGCTCTTTTGGGAAATCTGTATTTTAAACAGAAAAGTTATGCAAGAGCTCAAAAGTATCTATTACTTGCCTGTGAACTGGAGCCACAAAATTTTTACTGGCTAAAGTCCATTGGTGACTTGTTTTATGACACAGGAGATACAGGAGAAGCTTTAAAATACTATAATCATGTATTAAAATTAATGCCGGAGTTAAAAATAGCCAGATATTATTGTTTTGAAGGTAATAAATTAAAACAGGCTGGAAACTATCCAGAAGCTGTTGAAAAATTTACCAAAGCATCAAAATTGGAACCTGAATTTGTTTATCCAATAAATGAGATCGGTTTACTATACCTTGATATCAAGAACTATGGGAACGCTATAAAATATTTTGAAGAAGCACAAAAAAAAGATCCAACCAACCCTGAAATCTGGTTTAATTTATATAAAGTATTCTCAATAAAATCAAAAGGCCTTTTCAAAAAGAAATGGAAAAAAAGAGCAGAAGAGGCACTCAATAAATATAGAGAGTTTAGTGAAAAAGATGGAAAAGAAACCAAAACTACTGGATAAAAAAAAGCTGATAATATCTTGTGACTCTGCCATAAACTTTAAAATTTTGGATCAGGCTCTGAAAAATGTAAATGATTTTGAGTCATTAACTGAAAATGATATGACAAAGTTTTTGGCTAGAATTTTTACTTTTGAACCTAAGCTGGTAATAGTTGCCCATGAAAATTCTCAATTAAGTCTGAAATTTGTTATTCATATCAGAAATAACCCTTCATTTTCGGATCTGCCAATTATATGTATTACTGATATACCGCCTAAAGATGGAATAATATCAAAGTTATCCGGTTTGGTAAAAAAAAGTGTTAAGGATTTAAAAATAAATTATTTTTCTCCACCAATTAATAATGCTGAATTAACAAAAGTTATAAAACAATTTCTGGAAAATTAGCACTATAATAATATGAAATACAAATTTGAAACCGTGATTGTTTTTTTTTATTCCAAAGTGGTTGGACTATTAAAAATAAATACGATTGTGTTACGATTTACTAAAAGTCAGGATTTTGGCAATGTTAAATCATGATTTAAATGATCAATTTTTTAGAAAGCTGGCGACTCTCCATACCATAATTTTGGAAATCAGCTCAAAAAAAAATTTATCATCAGCCTCCGAAAATTTGTTAAATCTGTTACTGGATAATCTTGAATCTGTTTCAGGATCTATACACCTGTATAGTGAAGATAAGCTTTTTCTTTTATCGAATCGGGGCAAAGGGTGTGTAAATGATGATATTCTGATTTCCAATGATGAAGAAAAACGTTTGATCTCAAGTCAGATGCCTGTTGAAATAAAGGATTTATTTCTATATCCAAATATTTTTAAATGTGTTGAAAAAGGGCAATTTAATTTTACTTTACTCATGCCCATGGTTTCTGGAGAGTATCTTGTTGGTGCTGTTTTTATTGGTAAAAAAGCAAATATAAAAGGCTATTCTAAAGATGAAAAGCTTGTGTTGGCAATGATTTGTAAACAAATTGCAGTAATCGTACATAACTCTTATCTGGAACGGGAATTACTAAAAGCAAATAATATGAAAACAGATCTGTATATACGTTCGATAACAGATCCACTAACAGGCCTATATCACAGGGCACATATGGAGTTTCGTCTGCGTGAGGATTTAAAGGTATCCAAACGTTATGGGCGGCCATTATCGGCATTAATGATTGAAATAGATTACTTTTTCCAGATTAGTGAAATGAATGGTTCACAACTTACATATCATCTACTACAAGGTGTGTCAAAAACAATTGAAAAAGCAGTACGTATAGATGTTGATTTACCGGCACGTTATTCTGTAGATACAATTGTTGTTTTATTACCTGAAACTGCTTCAAAAGGTGCAATGGTTCTTGCAGAAAGAATAAGACAACGAGTTAATAA
>CAYRDV010000417.1:4600-5484 GCA_964422885.1 uncultured Candidatus Sericytochromatia bacterium | reverse complement strand
TGAAAATGCCATAATCTGTTTTTCCAAATATTTACAGGGAAATCCGGATGATCTGGAAACCTTATTTAGCATTAGTATCTTACATAAAGATAAAGGTAATTTTGAAAAAGCAACAGAATATTTAAAGCTAATAGCCAAAGTAGATCTTGAAAATACTGAGCTCTGGAATCAGTTAAGCGATTGTTATATTCAAATGGGTAAATTTGAAAAAGCGATGGATTGTATCAGAAGATCCTTAAAAATTTCACCCAAGCAATCAAAAGCAATTTATTATATGGGACTTTGTTATCAGGGACTGTTACAGTTTGAAAAAGCAATTGATTTTTATAAAAAATATGCAAAAGCTGATAGTAAGGATGCAGAAGTTTTACATAGAATCGGTGTTTGTTATCATGAGCTGATGGATCCCGAAATGGCTGTTGTATTTTATAATAAAGCAGTTCAGGCTAATCCAGGCAAATTTAAGACCTGGCATAATCTGGGAATCATTTATTATAATATGGCAAGTTATGATAAGTCGGTTGAATGTCTTAAAAAAGCCCTGGTCATTGATAATACGGATTCAGCAACCTGGTTTACTATTGGAACATCCTATTACAAGTTAGAAAACTTTGAACACGCTGAAGTAAATTATAAAGAGGCTTTAAAATTAGCACCAGATAATCAAAATTATTTATTAAGCCTTGCTCTTGTTTATGAACAACTTGGTAATCTTGAATCTTCAGTTGAAGTACTGGAATCAATAATAAATAACCATCCTGAAAATGCTGAGGTCTGGAGTAATCTTGCCAGATTATATATAGCTTTGAAAAATAATCAGCAGGCGACCAGATGTTACGAAAAATTACAGGAACTAAGGCCTGAATTATCAGCTGAAATAAAAA
>CAYRDV010000417.1:0-4590 GCA_964422885.1 uncultured Candidatus Sericytochromatia bacterium | reverse complement strand
AAAAGTTAGATAAAATGATGTTTAGTTCAAATGACCCACAGGCACTTATTTCTATTATTGAGGCCAAATTAAAAGAAACACCAGGTAGCCCTGAATTATGGTGTAACCTTGGTAAAGTCCAGACTGAAGCTGGAAACTATGAAAAAGCACTAACCTGCTTTAAAAAGTCGCTTCAGATTGCTCCTGATTTTAATAATGCCAAACATGGTATGGCTTTTCTTTATCAAAAAGAAGGGAAATCATTTGAAGCGGTTCCTATACTTAAAAAGCTATTAAAAGAAAATGCCAAAGATTATATCACTCTAAATAACCTGGGAGTATGTTATCAGTTACAAAATGATTATGATAAATCAATTGAATATTTTCAAATGGCGATAGATATTAAGCCGGATTTATATGAATCATGCTTTAATATTGGTGTCTCAAATCATCATAGCTGGCGTTTTGAAAAAGCAATTGAAAATTACATGCAGGCAATTGAGATTGCTCCTGATAGGTATGAGGCCTTACATAACCTTGGTAGCTCGTATTATAAATCACGGAAATATGATAAAGCTCTGGAATATTACAAACAAATATCTCAAGAAGAAGAAAAAAGTGAAGTGCTATTTAATATAGGTTGTATTTATTTTAAACTAAAGAAATTTAAAGAGGCCATAAATTATTTTGAAAAAACAATAAAATTACTGCCATCAAGCTCAGAGGCATTAAATATAATGGGAATAATTTATCTGAAGCTTGATAATAAAGAAGCTGCTCTTAAAGTATTGGAAAAAGCGAGCGAAATTAATCCAAATAATAATAAAATATGGAATAATCTTGGAAGTATTTATTATCATAATAATAATTTTGAAAAAGCTATAGAATCATTTAATAATGCCCTTTCAATAAATGAGACTTATGAACAAAGGTTTAATCTGGGCCTTGTTTATCTGAAACAAAAAGATTTTCCAAAAGCATTAGAATGTTTTAAAAAATCAGCAGAGAGAAATGCTGAACACTATCCTTCCTGGCTGAATATTGGCTATATTTTTCAGAATTCAAACAAAAACCCAAATGCCATTCAATTTTATAAAAGTGCAATAGGGTTAAATTCGGCAAGACCTGAAGCCTGGTTCAATCTTGGGGCCTGTTATTTTAAGATGAAAGATTTTCCAAAAGCAAATGAATGTTTTGAAAGAGCCTCTGAAGCATCCAGAAAACTAAAATACAGATTAGCTCTTAAGCTGATAAAACGTAATGTTGGTAATTATTTTCAGGAAGAGAAAAAAATTGATCCTAAAATACCCAAAGTAACAATGGAAATCATTAAAAGTCTTAGTAAGAGGCATGATAGTACAAGATTTGCTTCAATGTATACATATGAAGAGCCGGATGAAGTGAATGAAGAAGAGAGCTAAAGAAATTTAATAACTTCTCTGGTTTTTAATATTAGTTCCTTGCACCATTTTTTTTCTTTCAGCAGCCATTCAGGATCAAAAAATCGGCTTTCCTTATCAACTGCTTCCAGGTAATTTTGTTTATCCTGCTCACTAAAAATATTAAGTGCGAAAGATGTAACTGAGTGCAAAACTTTTGCCTCATAATCGTCAGGGTAGGCAAACAGCATTTTCTCAAAAACTTCTTTTGCTTCAAATAGATTTCCATTCCCATAATAAAAATTACCCAAGCGGCTTAGTGCTTTAAGTAAAGGAGGTTCTGCTGCTGCGGCCTTCTGATAATAATATTTCGTTTTTTCAGATAAATTTTGTTTTAAATAACAATCACCAGCCATAATAAAATAATTTACCTGAGGATCCAGGGTTGATATAAAATATCTTTCAAAATATTCTGTCGCTTTTTTATGATCTCCACGCTCAAAATAAGCATTACCAATGATTCCAAGAATTTTGGTATCAGAATAGTTTTTTGACTGGTATTTTTCAAATTTTTCGATGGCATTAGGAAAATCACCAAGCTCTTTATATGAAAGGCCGATATTTATTAGTAGTTCATTATCTGTAGGGTTTATATCATAAGCAATTTCATAGCTTTTTATCGCCATATTAAAACTCTTTAACCGGAAATAACAATCACCGATTTTTTTAAAGGATAAAAAATGATCGGGAATACCGGAAATTATTCTTTGATAAGCCCAGATAGCATCTTCATAACGCCCATTACCTTCATGAATTTTGGCCAGAGTCAGTAAACATTTAGTATTACCAGGATTAATACTTAAAGCGTCCTGAGCCAGTTCAATGGCTTTTGTTTCATTGCCAAATAAAGAATAGATCAAACCCAGGTGCTGCATTGTTTCACTATTCCGGGGATTTAAAACAAGAGCACGGTTTAGCTCTTCAAATGCTTTGTCCAGATTTCCCGTTTGATAATGGCAAATACCTGATAAAGTTAAAGTTTCATCATTATCATTTTCAGAAATCTGTTTTAAATAATGTAAGGCTTCACGAAATTTTCCCAGATTAAATTTTAGTTTCCCCAGTTCTACCAATAAATAGTCATTATCAGGATTTAGCTTTAAAGCATCGACCAGAATATCTCCTGCTTTATCATAAAGTTCAATCTGGCTATAGAGTTTTGCCAACTGAATAAAAACCTCAGCTTCAACATCAGATAAATCCAGAGTTTTGAGCAAAATATTAATTGCTTTGTTAATATTTTTTTCCTTTTCATAAATTAAACTGAGGCCATAATAGGAAAGGTATGATTTAGGAGCAACTTTTCGGATTTTTTCAAAATAATTTCTCGCTTTTTCATCATGATTTAATTGTAGATTAGATATACCAAGCTGATAATAAGTGTTCAATGATTCAGGGTTTATTTCTACCGCTTTTTCTAAAAAATTTATTGCTGCCTTATAATCTGGCAGCTCCATCTGGGCAATTCCCATAGAATAAAGGGAATTAAAATTATCCGGTGTTTGAGATATCACTTCTTTTAATATTTCAATCGCCTTTGCCGCTTTTCCTGCTTTAAGGTATAAACCGGATAAATTGTTTAGTGAAGCAATTCTGTTAGTCTCACTCAGATTAAGATTTAAAATCGTTTTATTAATTTCAATCGCTTTTTCAAAGTTATTAACAGAAATATAAATTTTTAACAACTCCTGTAAAATTATCAGATTATCTTTTTTTAGTTCAAGAGCCTGTTCAAGGTATTGATATGCTTTTTCAGGATTATTTAACTGAAAATATGTTTTGCCTATTTTTGCCAGTAAATCATCATTTTTTGTCAGTTCATACAGGCGGTTAAATTCTTCCAGCGCTTTATCGTAATTTTTCAGATTAAATTCAAGCTCAGCAATCTTAATTTCAATATCATAACTGACATTATTTTCATTTTTTAGAAAATTAAAATAACAACCTCTAGCCTGTGAAAAATCACCAACTTTTTCATATAATTTAGCTAGGTTCAACCAGACTTTGTTTGTATTAAGAAAACCACGGTGTTCAGGAACAACTTCCCCACCTGAATTTACTGGTGGTGCGTAAGAAGTAAGTATCTGTTCATAATAAGTAATTGCTGTGCTATTATTGCCTGTCATACTATAAGCCAGTGCAAGATTCGATAACAGGTTAAAATCACCCGTCTCGGACTGTTTTACTTTTTCTAAAAATTCGATTGCCAGAGAGTAATTTTTTTTGTTTAAATAAATTAGCCCCAGCTCATGTAATGCTTTTAAATTATTTTTATCAATGATAATCGTATTCTCTAACATTTTTTCGGCATTTTCTAAATCCTTAAGTTTTAAATAGCACATTCCGATATCTAAAAATAATTCACCATTGGTTTTATTAAAACTCAAAGCTCGCTTAAAGAAAGATATTGCTGTATCAAAATCTTTTGCTTTATAATAAATTTTTCCAATATCATGTAATG
Organism: uncultured Candidatus Sericytochromatia bacterium; assembly: GCA_964422885.1. Classification (GTDB taxonomy): domain Bacteria; phylum Cyanobacteriota; class Sericytochromatia; order UBA7694; family JACMQJ01; genus CAYRDV01. The sequence goes on along the minus strand of CAYRDV010000417.1, from coordinate 711 downwards.
CAACATGATTTTTAGAGTCTAAATTAACAATTTTATTTAAAATGCTCAGAGTCTGGCTAAATTTTTTCTGAAGTAAGTTTGTTTTTGAAAATTCATAAAGTATATCAATATTATCAGGAAAAAACTGGAGAGAATAATTTAGTAGTTTTACAGACTCATCAAATTCCTGGTTTTTGATAAATATTTTGTTTAAACATAGAATTACATCAGGATCATTTTTTTTAAATGAAAAAATTTTTTGATAAATCTTTTTAGCAATATCATATTTTTGCTGAAAAAAGCAGATATCAGCAAGTTTTTTTAAAATTTGCAGGGAGCTTGGGTGACATTTTGCAGCATCTCTAAAAATTTCTTCAGCATTTTTATAATCATTGAGTAAAAGATAAGTGTTTCCCAGTTCAAAGAAAATATTTTCATTACCTGGAGATAATTTCAAAGCTTTTTTCAGACTTTCGATTGTTTCTTCGTAATTTTCCAGCTTAATTAATGATTTTGATAATTCAAAAAGAGCATCATGGTTAAAAGGATTTAATTTCAGGGCTTGTCTAAAACAATCTATGGCCTTCTCATAACTTTCCTTGTCATGAAAATCCTTTCCCTGTTTAAGAAGTGCTTTGGCTTTTATTGTAGACATAAGATGAATAATTTAACGGGGGTGACGGGGCTCGAACCCGCGACCTCCTGCGTGACAGGCAGGCACTCTAACCAGAC
>CAYRDV010000416.1:0-5497 GCA_964422885.1 uncultured Candidatus Sericytochromatia bacterium | reverse complement strand
GTTGGCGTGAGCCTCTTAAAATACCTCGGACTTCTAGTCCGGGGAAAATTTATTTAAGATAAAATGGGCACAAACTGTGCCCAAATTCATATATAATAGTATTTAGGATATAAAGTGATAAAAGGTTTTATTATGGCTACATCATCTTTTGAAAAAAATTTTGTTATTACAGATAAAAAGGTTGCAAAAAAGCTTTTAAAGGCTCTTGAAAACCCTGATATTATTCATGTCAAGAAAAAAGATTTAGCTGAGGAAAATAAATTAGGTTTAGAGTTACTAAAAAAGGCATTTTCAGTTTAAAGTTTTTATGTTCCTTTCTGATTATAGATACATTTTATTTCAAAAATCTAAAGCAAACTAATTAATAATTTATAATGAATAATCAACGTAACATTGAAAAAGTAACGATAAGTTTAAAAACCTTAAATAATCATTCTGATATCCTCTCAACCCTTATTAATAACTTTTCCTGCCCCCAAAACTTAGACGTAGAAAATTTTCTTAAAAAGAATGCTATACATTTTGATAATTCTTATATATCAAGAACTTATCTGATTTTCAATAAAAATAATTTAAGTCAGGGAATATTAGCATATGTTTCTATGCCAAAAAGAGTAACATTATTAAAAATAGCTAAAGCTCTTAATTTAAGTGCTGTTGAAGTAGCAACTGAATGGAGCAAGTAATATAATTTTGCAACAAGCTGTGGCCGATTATTAAATAACACCACCACTTCCAGGATCATCTTCAAGCACTGTTTGGAAAACTTCAGTTTCTGAAGCAGAGGATAATACCGGAAAAACAACAGGTAAAGTTAAAAACAGTATTAATAAACTAAAAATAAACAATTTAATTTTCATATAAGCTCCTGAATTCATTTTTAAAATTGGGGTTAAATCTTAGGTTTAGCAAGTCTTTACTCCATTTAATTCTTTCTTTAAATACAGGATTAATTTCTATTACTTTTTTCAGGCTTTCAAATGCAAAACCTAAAATATCTGGATTATTGTTACTGTTGAGTGAATAAATACACCCTTTTATATAATGCCCTTCAGCAATGCCTGGAGAATTATTGATAATTGTATTGATTAAAGTTTTTGCCTGAGAAAACTCTTTTAATCTCCCTAAACACAAAGCAGTGTATATTGAAGCCTGAAGTTTTTTTGAAGGCTCAATCTGGCATGAATTTTCTGAATTTATTATTTTTTCATAATAATAAATTGAGTCTTTGAGATATTTGGCATTATTTACTTCTATACTTGACCAGTTTAAACAAATTCTTGCTAACTGATCTATTATATGACTGTGACCTGGTTGCAACATTAATGCTTGTTTAAATTTATCATGAGCTATAGAAAAATCACCAGTAATTTCAGCTTTTAACTTTTCAATAAATTCAGGATTAGAATAATTATTTTCAAGTTGGGTCATAAATTCATGTTCCAGCGCCTTTTTATTTTCCAGACCTCTTTCAAAATAAACATTTCCCAGGTTATGTATGGTCTCAGCTTTTGTTATACAGGTATTTCTGATATTATTATCATAATCCTCAACTGCATTCTGATAATGTTCAATTGCTTTCCGGTAATCTTTTTCCAGTAAATATGAATAAGCCAGAATTACTGTAAAATCGAATTTGTTGGATGATGATTCTTTAAGGCTTCTGATAATATCCTTTGCTTTTTTTAGTAAACCCTTGTTTTTGAATTCCTCAATCAATTTTAGACAGGTTTTATAGCTCTCTCTTGTATTAATATTCGGTTCAAAGTTTGCCAATATTAACAATTTATTGGAAAGGTATAAATCTGTTTCTAAAAAACTGATTATTTTTAAGACAGTTTCCCTCTCAGAAGGTGTCCTTTCTCCACTTTCAAGTTTTGAAACATATGAGCGGTCATAGGATATAGCTTTTGCCAGATTGGCTTGCGAATATCCTTTTAATTTTCGGGCCTGACTTAATTCTTCTGCAAAGGAATTCATAAAATTACCTCTTTTAATACTCCGATATTTTTATTTTAAACGTTTAAGAAAAATTTTTATACTGTTATTTTATTTTTTGTCACATATGTGAAAATGAGGGGTTATTTTCCTGCCCCGATTGTCACTATCTCACCAAGTGGTTTCTGAAGGGCGATTGATTCCACATCCGAAATATTTCTAAGTAATGTATCGGTTATTGGGTCTATTATTGAGATGCTCCGACCAGAAGCATTTGTTACATAAATAAGTTCATTTTTACTTGGACTGGTTACTAAACTAATACCAACAGGGTTGTATGAATCCTGGCTGGTATTTCTGAAAAGCGGAATATTTTTGATAAAAGAGAGATTTTTATTATCTATTACTGAAATAACTGAAGAATCAAAACCGGTTACATATATTTTTTCAATCTGACCATTTTTATAAAAGAGCAGATTCTTGGGGCCTACAAATTGTTGTCTGACTATATTATTATCCTGAAGAGAAATTGTTTTTAATAATTGCCCGGATAAGGTATCAAAGGCAAAAATTTCACTTCCTGAGCTATTTGCTACAAAAAGATGATTTTTATCATCAATAATAATTCCATCTGGTAAAATATTGTTACTATTAGGTAATTGGAATGTTGTAACTACTGAAAAATTTTCCCCGGTTTTTAAAATTACAATAACCCGGTGGTTTTTTGTATCTGTAACAAAAATTTTTTGCCCATCTTTACTAACAACAATTTTCTTTGGTCTGGAATCCAACAAGGGAATTGTTTTTGTTATTTTTGGGGAAGAATTTTGATTACTGGTATCAAGAACCATTATTTTTCCCTCACCCTCATAAGCAACATAAGCCTGTGAAATATTTATATCCGGGTTAAAAGCTATTCCTACAGGTCTGCTGCCACTTCCTATTGAATTTAATTTTTCAAAATCAGTATTATCCCTTCTAAGAAAAACTGAAATTGTTCCACTAATTGTATTTGTTACCAAAATTATTCTCCTATCAGGGCTTACTGCTATTTCTGCGGGTAAAAAATCTGTTTCAAGGCTAGTTATGGTACGGTTATCAGTAGTATCAAAAATCTTTATTTCATTACTTGCCGGGACAGTAATAAAAGCGATTGTTTTTGTTTCATTGCCAGGTATTTTGGTTGCAGGATTACCTTTACAGGCTGAAAGCAAAAATACTGCAAAAAATATTATTAACCTTTTATTCATCACTTTTCCTCCAAAATTATATTATTAATTTAAATATAATTAAAAAATTAAAGTAATTTCCACTTTTTGGAGGTATTTGTCATTATTGTGACTTTATTGTCACCAATGTGAACATAAATTAAAATCAGATTGAAAATTATGAGTTATGGCTTAATCAAAGTAAACTGTGGTAAATTGTTATGTAATATTCAGATTAGGATGCCAAATAAAAATGGATAAAGATTTTATAGAAAAACTCAATTCTCTTGGTAAGTGGAATAAGCTTGAGGGAAAAGAACTGGTAGCAGATTTTACAATTGCTTTTTCTCAGGAAGATAATTCAATATTCAAGGTTAATAGTGATAATGGTGAATTTATATATGAATTGAAACCGATTAAAGAATTGTATACGCAAAAACCGGAAAATACATCTGTTGAACATTATAATTCTCTGATTAAGGCTATTGAAGGTGCTTTAAAAAGATATACAAGTGAGAATTCAGAAATTACTGATTCTCAGGTAATAAATATTTTAGAAAAATTGGCAATGAAACCTGAAAATATAATTAATAATGGACTTGGAAAAGAATTACAGAATCAGTTAAGGTTTGAGCTGAGTATGAGCGGATATTCCAGAGATGATGTAAGACAATCTGTCAGAAAAATTTTAAAGTTAGCTCAAAAGGCTGGTAATCAGGGTAATTCCAGAAGTTATTTAGATCTTGTTTCTCAAAATCAAAAAATTTAACTCTGAATTACTCCCAGTCTTTTTAATTCAAAGAAACATCTGGCACATGCTTTAACGTCATTTGAAGCATTATGGGCATTTTCAAAGGTAGAATTAAACAGAATGGCATATAAATCATTTAGACTTGCCCATGAATATCTTCCACCTCTTCCGGGGATTTTGCAATAGTCAACAGATGCTTCTTTGGTACAAATTTTGTTTTTTCCCAGAATTGGATCATTCAATTTTTCACGATAATATTCGGAACCAATTACCATTTCATCAAAACTGATATTATGAGCTACCAGATAGTCACTTTTTTCCACAGCTTTGGCAAATTGATCAAGGGCATCTTTAAGTGGTATTCCCATTTCCATTGCTTTTTCTGTTGTTATTCCATGAATTTTTGAAGTTTCCAGAGGAATAAAAAAACCTTCAGGTTTTACAATCAAATCAGCATGTTCAATTTCTTTTCCATCTTCAGTATGAATACTCCAGGCAAATTGGATTACCCGAGGCCAGTTATCTGTATCGCTTACAGGGGCATCCCATTTTTTTGGTAAACCTGTTGTTTCAGTATCAAAAATAATATATTTTCTAAGCGGTCTATCTGTTGGGTAGGTATTCATCGCATGATCCATATAAGTATTAGTTGGTCCTTTTAAGTCTATTATTTCTTTGATTTTAAAACAATAACTTTTACCATAAATAGAATTAAACTCAAAGTCTTTATCATTTAAATCAGTAACATGACCTGCATATATTAATTCCAGACCATCAGCATCTTTTTTCCTAAAGCTAATCAGATCATTATTTTTTTTTGCTTCATTTAGTAAAAGATAGTCCATATACTCCTGCTCAAAACCTAAAGTGTTATTTTTAATATTTTAATTCAAACTTTATTTTGAAGTAGTTAATTTGTATTAAGAATAATCTTCCCCAGACTTTAAAAGATGAATAGCTAAGAATAGTAATAATACAACCCCTAATAAATTTTCCATACTTTAATCATTTTATCTTCACTGCCTGAAGCTACATATCTTCCATCAGGGCTAAATGAAACACATTTTACGGGCTTATTATGCCCCGGATAATTTTTTACACAATCACCCGTTTCAACACTCCAGATTTTTACAGTTTTGTCATTGCTTCCTGATGCCAGAAATTTCCCTCCAGGACTATAGGAAATCGAGTTAACTTCTTCTGAATGACCAATTAATGTTTTTAGGCATAAACCTGAAAAAGGATCCCAGATTTTTATTGTTTTGTCACTACTGGCAGATGCAAGAAATGAACCATTAGGACTAAATGAAATTGAATTTACAAAATCAAAATGCCCTGTCAGGTTTCTGATAATTTCATCAGAATCTACCTCCCAGATAACAATTAAGGAATCAGAATTTCCATAAGCCAGGTATTTACCATCCGGGCTCCAGGAAACAGAATTTACCCATTTAGACTCATCACTTAATGTTATATCGCATCTTTTGGTGGCAGTATCCCATATTTTTATGATGCCATATCCCCCACCAGAAATAAGCCTGGTTCCTGAAGGGTTATATGAAAGCAAATCAACCATAATTTTATGACCAGTAATGGTATC
>CAYRDV010000415.1:0-5515 GCA_964422885.1 uncultured Candidatus Sericytochromatia bacterium | reverse complement strand
TTACTTTATATTAATGATTTTCATTCTTTTATCATACAAGGAGGAAGTGAGGCCACAAACTTCGTTTGTTAAGTGAGGTGGCAAGCAGGCTTGCCTGTGAGGGGGAAGTAAGAGAGAATAAATCTTCTTTTCATGTCTTTACTTCTACCTCACTTCCTCCTCACTAGGGCAGCTTTAGCTGTCTGACCTCACTGAACGAAGAGGCCTCACTTAATAATCTGCGTACTGATCTTTTGGGGCATTCATTAAAATCCGTTCTATTCTTTCAAGAACATCATCTGGAATTTTTATGCCTGATGCCTTAACATTATCAATTACCTGCTGAGGCTTAGATGCCCCAGTAATTACAGAAGTTAATTCCTTTTTTCTTAAACACCAGGCCAAAGCAAGTTGAGACATGGTTAGACCAAGCTCCTGGGCAATTGGAACTAATTTTTCCACTTTTTCCAATTTTTCTGCACTTAGACGGTTTTTTATAAAAAAGTTTGCTTTTTCATTTGCTGCTCTTGAATCTTCTGGTATTCTTCCGCCACAATATTTCCCGGTAAGTACTCCTTCAGCCAGTGGTGACCAGACCACAAGCCCAATTCCTTCTCTTTCGCATAAATTCATAACATCTATTTCAAGGGATCTGTTTAGCATATTATAAACAGGTTGATTACTTTGTGGTTTTGTTTTAGCATAATATTTACTCAGATGGGAGGCATCACAGATTTGAACAGCACTCCACTGGCTTACTCCCCAATAAAGAATTTTTCCCTGGTTTACAAGATCATGCATAGCTGTCAAAACCTCTTCAAGCTCTGTCTCAGTATCATAACGATGACATTGGTATAAATCTATATAATCAGTTCCAAGCCTTTTAAGAGAAGCATCACAGGACTCCATTATATGTTTTCTGGATAGACCCTTATCATTTATTTTCTGACTCATAGGGAAATAAACTTTTGTTCCTAAAACCAAATCACTTCTGGTAAAATCTTTGACTATTTCTCCAACTACTTTTTCTGATTCACCATAAGCATATATATTTGCCGTATCAAAAAAATTAATACCATTATCAAATGCTGTTTTGAAGCAAGATTTTGCTGCATCAATCTCGATTGTTTTACCATATGTAAGCCATGTACCCAGACTTATTTCTCTTATTTTGATACCTGCATTTCCTAGTCTTCTATATTGCATAAATCCCTCCTTTTAAATATCTGTTCCCTACTTTAATAAATTGAATTTTTCCAAAACTTCATTTGCATGAATGTCTGTTTTTACTTTATTAAAAATATGGATAATATTTCCCTGTTCATCAATTAAAAAAGTTGTTCTTACTATACCCATAGAAATCTTTCCATACATGTTTTTTTCTCTATAAACACCATATTTAGTTGAAACTTCTTTTTCAGTATCTGAAATTAGTGTAAATGGTAGTGAATATTTTGTTATAAATTTATGATGTGAGGCTGAACTATCATGGCTAACCCCTAAGACTACTATACCTTGTTTTTTTAAATCCTCAAAATTATCTCTAAAACTACACGCCTCTTTGGTACAACCTGGAGTATCATCTTTGGGATAAAAATATAAAACAATTTTTTTACCTATAAAATCAGATAATTTTATCTGATTACCATTTTGATCTTTGGTTGTAAAATCTGGTGCTTTTGTTCCAACATCAGGCATAGTCAATTTAATCTCCTATCATTTAATGATGCAAATTATAACATACAGTAATAACTTCATTGCTGACAAAATATCTATAAATAATAAACATTAAAAAACTTTACTAAAAAGTAAAGTTTTTGCTAGACAAAACTTTACTAAAATGTTAATATTATTTTGTATGAAATTTAAACTTAATTTAACCAAGGGGTATAAAATGAAAAAAAATTTATTTATAAAAATTTTTACTGTAACAACTATTGCTTTTATAAACTTTTCAGAAAAAGCTTTTGCGAATACAACCGAATCAAATATGGTAAATGTTATTGCCAATATACAGTTTTCAGGTGCTGTTAACAGACCTGGCATTTATCGTTTCCCAAAAGGTACAAGGTTAGTTGATGCTTTATATAAAGCAGGTGGATTAAAAAAAGATGCGGTTGTTACCGATTTAAATTTAACTACCCCTATTACAGATGGAACACGCATTTATATTGCATCACAAAAAGAAAAGGAATCTTTAATTAACTTGGAAAAGAAAACAAATATCACCTCAAAAAATGAAAGTAATAAAGCTTTAAGCAAAAAAGAAAACAACGAAAAAACAATCAAAAAAAATAATGGTTTAGTAAATCTAAATACAGCAACTGAAGAAGAAATAAATAGTTTACCAGGAATTGGTAATAAATTGGCAAAAGATATTATCAGATATCGAAATAAACAGGGAAAATTTAGAGATGTTGGCGAATTAAATAATATTCATGGAATTGGTGAAAAAAAGCTGGCAAAAATAAAAAAACGAGTAATTTTATAATCGTAAACAAGGAATATCATATATGCATCCTCTTTTTATAATTTGTATATCTTACATTATTGGCATTCTATTTGCTCCCCATATATTTAATTTGACAAAAAATAACTTATTTATATTAGGAGTTGCTATTTTATTGGGAAATATCTTTTTATTTTATCTGAGAAAAGGAAACTTTTTAATAATTTCTATTTTATGTATTATTTCCTGTTTTTCAGCTTCATACTGGTATAACTATTCTCTACCTAAACCTCAGAGTAACGATCTTTCCTATTATTCTCCCGAAAAAAACATAGTGGCAGAAGGGTTTATAATAAACGAACCAAAGATAAAAACAGATAAAATTTCTTTTAAGTTTGTACCTGAAATAATTTTAGAACCAAAAATAATGCTTTCATCCGGAATATCTTTAGTAACTGTTTATTCTGATAGATTAAAACCCAAATATGGAGATAAAATACGAATAAAAGGTAATCTTAGCCTTCCTCCCGGTTCTCCGAATCCGGGAGGATTTTCCTATGCAGAATTTTTAAAAAGAGATAGCATTTTTTCATTAATAAATATTTATTCAGAAAATAATATCCAAATTTTAGAATCAGAAACAAAAAACGATTTTCAAAGTTTTATTCTAAAAACTAAGGAAACATTATTAAATACCTTTTATAAAAATATGCCTGAAGACTCAGCTAATCTTGTAAGTAGTCTGATTTTCGGGGCAAAGGCTGCCCCCATAGCTAAAGATATTCAGAATGAATTTATAAACCTTGGTTTGGCTCATGTACTGGCAGCTTCTGGTATGCAGATTAGCTTAATAATATTTCTTGGCGTTATTTTTACAAAAAGATTAAGTAAATTTATCAGTATTATGATTACATCTTTCACTGTAATTTTTTATATGCTTCTTACTGGTCTACCACCTTCTATATTAAGAGCTGGGTTAGCTGGGTTAATTGTATTATTTGTTTCAACGAAACGTAACCCGGTTGATTCATTTAAAGTTTTAATGATTGTTAGTACTACTTTAGCAATATACGAGCCTCTTATACTTTTTGATATAGGTTTTCAATTTTCCATCCTGGCAACGTTTGCCCTTCTATATGCTTCACCTGCTATCAGCAAAAAGCTGGAGTTTTTACCACCTTTTATTGCTGAAACAATATCTCTGATTTTATCGGCTCAGCTTTTTGTTTTGCCATTACAACTTTTCTATTTTGGACAGTTTTCCTGGCTATTTTTGCCAGCAAACATTCTCGCAGCAGTATTTGTAGATTTATTAACATATATGGCTATTTTAACCTTAACCTTTGGCTTGATAATTCCTATATCAGGTTATATTTTTGGAAATATATTATTTTTTATTTTATCAATCTTTCTATTTTTTATTCATCTTTTAGCAAAATTACCATTTTCAGTTTCATATATTGCCCGTCCTGAGATTTTAACCGTTATTTTGTTGTACCTGTTATTTTTCCTGATAATAGAGCTTATTAAAATTACTTCTAAATCAAGATTAAAATTTAACTTTAAATTTATATCATTAATGATTATTTTTGTTTTTTGTACAGCTGGATTTACCTATAACAAAATTGAAAATCAGCAGAAACTTGAAGTAGATTTCATTAATGTTGGGCAAGGGGATTCTTCAATGATAAAAACACCTGAAGGAAAAATTATCTTAATTGATTGTGGTCAGGCCTACCAAACGAATCGTGGAAATAAAATAATAAACTATGATGCCGCTAAAAAATATATTGTTCCGTATCTAAAACAAAAAGGAATAAAAACAATTGATCTCTTAATTCTTACTCATCCTGATTCAGACCATATTGGTGGCTTTAATTCTATTGCAGAAAATTTTGAAATAAAATCAGTCCTTGATTCTGGGCAAACGGATGACTCAAATATTTACAATGAAGCACTGGGAACTATTTTAAAACAAAATATTGAATTAAAAACTGCTTCTAAAGGAATAATCCTTAAAGAAAACGATTTTTCTCTGAATATTATTAATGAAATTCATCCAGAATCTATCGCTCAACATTCTTACAATAACAATAATGCAATTGCTATTAAATTAGTTTATAAAAAGGTTTCAATGCTATTTATGGCTGACCTTGAAAAGGAAGCTGAATTTAGATTATCAGATGCCCCAATAGATTTAAAAGCAGATGTTTTAAAAGTAGGCCATCATGGGAGTAAAACCTCTACTTCTGATCAGTTTTTATTAAAGGTAATGCCAAAAATATCGGTAATTAGTGTCGGTAAGTATAATCATTATGGCCATCCGGCTAAAAGTGTGATTGAAAGACTTGAATCATCAGGCTCTAAAATTTACCGGACAGATAATGATGGTGGGGTAGAAATTACATCTGATGGCGAAAAATTAAAAACAATTACTACAAAAAATTATTAATAATATAAAGGAAAAATTATGACAAAAGAACAATTCAATTTATACAGTTATTTCATAAATAGAAATATATCTCTATTTCAATGCCCTTATTTTATTGAACTAAGGAGAGATTATGAAAGAAGTTACAAATAACTCCCATAAATGGGTCCTTGATCCTGATTCGGAGTACAGAAATTCCTCCCCAAAAGGTAGTGCCCCTGTTTCCGGGTACGGAAATAACTCTCCACAAGGCGGGGGCTCTGTTTCTGAGTACGGAAAGAAACCAATTATAAAACTGTTGCATTTTTATCATAATAATAAAGAACATATTAAACTTACTTTTTTATATGATTTTAAGATTATTGAAATCGTTAAAACTATTCCGGGTATAAGATGGAGCCATACAAACAGATGCTGGTACTTAGAAAATAATCCTGACAACCTGAAAAAGATTTTTTCAAATTTAAAAAATTTTGCGATTATTGATGCTGAGAAATTTTTTAAACCTGTTATTTCATTACCACCAAAACAAAATATTCATACAGGATTATTAACAAATAAAAGGAAATGCCCAGATGAATATATTGAAAAATTGAAGTTAAAAAGATATAGCGAAAATACTATAAAAACATATAAATTCATGTTTACAGATTTTC
>CAYRDV010000414.1:0-5518 GCA_964422885.1 uncultured Candidatus Sericytochromatia bacterium | reverse complement strand
ACAATTAATTAAATTATTTTGTTGGCAGGAGATTAAAATGGATTACAAAAATTCTAGAATGATTGGTGATGATTGTATCAGAGTACCATTCAACTGCGATCAGGGTTTTGAAGAATATTATCTGGTATTTGTGGGCAAATCCCCTTTTGAGCATGAAAGACATCTGGACAAAGTAGTTTGTTCAAGAGGTCCTTTAACATTAGCTGATCATGAAAAATGCAGAAAAACAGCAAAAGACGTATGTTGGAAAGATATCCAAAGTACACTTCCTAAAGAAACAGCCAGTGTAAAAGGAAAAAAGAAAGCAAAATAATTTGGACGGGATTAAAATTACAAAATTGAGACAAAAGGATAAATCTTTTGTCTCAATTTTGATGACTGAGTCTCTTATTGAAGAGTATGGTGAACCTCCAGATATCAGGAATATTGAAAATTTACTGGACTATTATTTTTCAAGAGCTGACAGTAAAGTTTTTTGTCTTGAAGTTGAAAAAGCTAAAGCAGGTTTTGTCTGGTTAATTCAAAGTGCGGATGTAATAATGAGTACGCCTTTTTGCTGCATTCTATATTTAGCCATAAAAAAAGAATTTAGAGGGAAAGGGTATTCAAAAATACTCATGGAAAAAGCAAAAAACTATTGTAAAGAAAATAATATTGATGAATTAAGGTTAACTGTCCGGTATAATAATACACCAGCTTTAAGTTTGTATAAAGATGCCGGATTTAGTACCTACAAACATGAAATGTCTATGAAATTATAAATCTTTGCCTTTTACAACAGAGTTCAGCAGTTGTTCAAGTAAATTACCACCACCAACTAAAGTAAGCTTATCAATTTTTTCGCATATTCTTTCAAGATATTCCAGTTCTTTAATTCTAAGAAGCAAAGGGTTATTTTCCATTAACTTAACTGTATTCAGCAAACTTCTTGTAGAAGCAGTTTCTTCTCTGCGGGTAATAATATTTGCCTGTGCTTTCTTCTCTGCTTCCACAACCTGATTGAGAATGTTTTTCATTTCTCCGGGTAGGATAATATCTTTTAAACCAGCAAAAATAAATTCAATCCCAAAATCATTATTTTTATCTTTTAGTTTTGAAAGGACAAAATTACCGATTTCTTCTTTTTTAGAAAGTAAATCATCTAATTTTAATGTTCCGATATATTCCCGTAATATAAGTTGCAATAGGATATAAATCTGTTCTTCATATGATTTTACGGTTAAAGTAGCTTTTACTGGTTCTGTTATTCTATAATGACAAACAAAATTTAAACGGAGGCTGATTTTATCTTCAGTCATTATTTCCTGACCACTAATATCTATTTGAAGCTTACGCATATCAACCTTTTGAACATTAGTACCAACAGGACCTTTCCAGAAATAATATTTTCCAGGTTCAAGAATTTTTTGAAAAATTCCGTTATAAAATAATAATCCCTTTTCATAATTAGCAACCTCAAATAAAAAAAATCTGCCACTAAGCTCCGGCTTTTCAAAAATTGATTTATCAATATCAGAGGTTACTTCTGGCTCTCTTGTATCAATTGATATAATCTGATGATTCTTTAAAACTTTCCAGAAAGCATATTTACCAGGAACCAAAATTTCGGTAAAATGCCCATCCTCATAATGAAGAGCAATTTCATAATCTTTGATATCAGATACCAGCAGTTCTTCCAGTAATCTTTTATCATCAAGATATATATTTAAATTTTTTTCAGTAATAAAATTTTGATTAACATTCATTTTTCTTACTCTATAACCCATAAGTGGGAAAAATAAATATTTACCCGGTCTCAGAACCTTTTTGTAATTTCCGTTTTTGAATAATAATCCCCTTTCATCAGTTGTGATACGGATAAAGGTTTTATAGCCCCAGATAGAAGACATCAAATAATAATTTTGATAAGGTGAATAAGTATAATTTTTCTGGTTATTTATTTGTTTCAACATAAAATATGATGCTCCCATTTTTTTAGAAGTCAGGCTCAAAATCAGGTAAAAACGACCCTGAAATCTTTGCGGAGAAAAACTTAAGACAGAAATACAATTTAAATTTTTCAATTTATCTTTCATCTATCAGAATTTCTCCTGATAAAATCAGAATCAAAAAAGAAATAAAAATCTTTTTCTGGCGGTATCTATTTTTCTACAAGGCTTTAATTGCAGTGTAACAGGAACCCCTGTTACTGGCAGAATTTCCCTTTCTCAAACCTGACTATCATTTTTTCGTTTAACAGACGAATGCTTTTCCAAAGCGAATAAAGGAATCGAACCTTTTGGTACAGTATTAAATCTTTCATATTTCAGCATACCTAATCCTAAAAGGTTGTCAGGCACTGCAGGATCATTCAGAAATCCTTACATAGAAAGATAAAAGAAATTGTTAAAACCGTAAGGAATATTATATCATCAAAAATTAAACATTAATTTCATGATATTGCATAAATTCTCTGGCAAGGCGAAGAAAAGATTCTGAACCGAAAGATTTCATATCATAAAGGGCAACCGGACAATTGGCATTATTTGCTTCAGCTATTTTCAGATTTCTGGGAATTACAGTTTTAAACATTAACTCACCAAACTTCTCTTTTGCTCTCATAATAAGTTGCCTGGAATGGGAGGTTTCTGAAAAAAGAGTAATCAGAATTCCATGTAATTCAATCCATTTATTAAAATTTTCTTTTACTTCAATAATAGTTTCAATGAGAGGTGGTATTGAATCAAGCTCTGCTGCTTCACATTTGAGAGCAATTATAACAGAATCTGAAGCAACCAAAGCTGCTTTTGCGATATTTACTGATAAATCAGGTACATCCAGAAAAATATAATCAAACTCAGTTTCCAGTAAATCAATAATATCTCTTAGAACAAAAAGATTTTCATCAAAAATATCAAAAAAAAGTGGATCTGTATCTTTGTTAAATGCAGGAACAATAAAAAGATCTTTAATCGGAGTATTCAATATTGCCATATCCAGGGGTAACTGTTCAAGTATAACTTCCTGTAAATCAATATGTCTTGTACCATTTAGGGCTCCAATAATACTTGAGGCATTACCTCCAGGCTCAAGATCTATGATCAGAGCCTTTTTTCCTAATAAGGAGATCCAGGATGCCAGATTAATAATCGTTGTTGTCTTGCCTATTTCCGAGCTCTGGCTGATAACTGTTATAACTTTAGGCATATTATGTTATATTTTTTTTACTTATTTTTTCAATAAATAGATCAGCATAAACAGCAAAACGTTCATGTGTTCCTTCACCTATTTTTCCTTTTTCATCATAAGCAACAACCTTATAATAAATTTTTTGGCCTTCAATTTTAGTAACGATTGCTTCTGATTGAATATGATGTCCCATTGGAGTAGTGGATAATTGTTTTACGTTTATTGATGTAGCAATTGTTGTAGTTCCGGGCGGTAATAGTTCTTGTATTGAAGAGCAGGCCGCTTTTTCAATAAGATGAATCATTGAGCTGAATGAAAAAACCGGTAAAACACCAGTCCCCCATCTTACAGTAGTATCCATTTCATTAACTTTATCTTCAGAGTGCCCAACAGCACCAACCAAATTTTCCAGGTTCATATCAGTTTATCTCCGGCTAAAATCATTAATTTTTAACCCATTGGTAATAGTAAAAAAACATGGCTCACCCTGCCATAGCTCTATTTTACCATATCTTACAAAAAGAATATCCTAACTATACCTATAGGTTAGTCACAGGAGCAGCCAATATTAAATAGGTTTTAATACCAGTACTAACGCTTTTTTAATATGCTAATTCTTCCCGTTTCAGGGTTTAGACTGAATTGCCCTGGTTTTACATTTATATTATTTATAGGGAAAATTACTCTGAATCCAGGTTCGGTAATCTGCCCTCTTGGATTTTTTGAAATATCAGAAGCAACTATTTCCTTCCTCCTTTGTGACGCAATTTTTAACCAGTCAGTGATAGCTTCCACTGAATTACCATTTTTCAGACAAATATTAAGATATTCAACTGCTTTTTGCTTGTGATATACAGCAGTTCTTGTCGGATCATTAATATTTTTCAATAACTCCTGAGCTAGTGGATCATTTGTTGCCTCTGAAAGATTTTTAATCAGTTGCCTCCTTAAGTCATTTATATTTGAAACATTATCAGGAACATATTTTAATAAAGATAACCGGGCTTTTGAAAAAACAGGGGTAGTAAAATCAATGGCAAGAATATCAGCAACAAGTTCATTATCAAGTATTCCACTTTGTATCAGGGAATCAATAATTCTGTTATCAACATATGATCTTACAGGAACAACAAAAGCATGATGAGAATCAATAAGACCACTTGTCTCATCAGCAGCAAATTTCGAACCTGATGACTGTAAAACCTGGCGATAGACAGATGCACTAACCTGAACATCTGATTTTTTGCCAGTTAATCTGCTATCAATGAAAAAATCAGATGGAATATTGATATTTCCTCCGGTCCTTTTTTCAAAGGGCAGAGTATCAGTAGCAAGATTCATTTCCATTGTTGTAAATAAAGAACGAAGTTGTAGCTTCATACTAAGGTTTTGCTGAACATGTGAGGCTACAAGCCGGTCAATTCCTTTTTTTACCTGTGTACTTAGGTTTGACACATCTGTGGCATTCATAAATAATTTTGCAGCCACATTTTCAGGATTTTTTGGATCATTTCCAGCCTGTAATTTTAAAGAGCCGAGTTTTAATTTATTCGCACTTGTCCACCAGTCATTATTTGGTTTTTCTATTTCTTTCATGATAGGGGTACCCATGGTATGGCATCCTGAGCATCTAAGACGCGGTGCTTCAAATACTGTGCCGGTAATTCCTAAATTTACCCTCGATATATCTGCTAAAATATCCTGAGTATCACCACGAAAATGCCATTCTGACGTTTTACCATTTCCTACCAGTTCCCAGAAATTATACAAATGTTTTTTATAATCCCAGGCAATAAGCTCAATCATCAATCCTGGTTCAAAACTTTGCTGGACTACCAGTTTATTACCCTGTTTTTCTGTAAAAAAACCGATAAATAATTCTCCTTCCTCAACTGTGCCACCCTCCATTGGTCCGGAATATGTTTCAAAAAAGCTGAAGCTTCCTTCTTCCGGGTTATCATGACCCCGGTTTGCCACTATATGAGTTTTAAATTTACCACCCAATTTTTCCAGTTTTTCACGAACATCAAAGATTGTTTTTGGTTTTTCATTTCCTGAAAATATTGCTCTGACAACTGCATCATCCTGATTATTACCTGTTCTTAGTGCATTTACCTGTACCTGCTGAAAATCAATGCTCTCTTTATCCAAAGCAGAACACCCGGTAATAGTAAATAAGCCAATTAATGAAGCTGAAAGTATTTTGTTTATATATTTATTCATAATTTATCGTTATTATCTTAAAATAAAAATACAATTAAGTCCAATTCAAAATATTAATGAACTGATTATTTATTCTTATCGGTGATTAAACACTTTTTCTGAAGCTAATTCTAAAAGTTTTATATTA
>CAYRDV010000413.1:0-5524 GCA_964422885.1 uncultured Candidatus Sericytochromatia bacterium | reverse complement strand
GCAAATCCCGAGCATTTGCCAACAATGGAGGGTTTAGGTATTTCCTTGATGGCAATTGGCCAGGAAGCCCAGGGAATGGAACTTTTTCTAAAAATAATTACTCTTTCACCGGAAAATATTAAAATACGTTATCGAGTTGCAAAAATTTATTTAACTAAAAAAAATTATCAAAAAGCTTTGGAATTATTTGGGCAGATTATTAGTGTTGCTCCAACAGAATATAAAGCACTACAAGGTAAAGCGGATATAATGTTTTTAACAGAAAATTATTCTGGGGCAATTAATTGCTATAATCAGGTTTTGGAAATGATGCCCAAAAATTATTCTGCCTGGAAATCTATCGGAAAATGTTATGAAAAACAGGGTAATTTTGAAGAAGCTATAAGAGCTTATAGATTCTACCTATCAAATAATCATAAAGATTTTAAATGCTTAAATACACTTGGGAAAATTTATATTAAAACAGAAAATTATATTGAGGCGATTGAATGTTTTGAGGCCGCGCTAAAAATTTCCGCCAAATATTCTGAAATATATACTAATCTTGGGTTAGCTTATCAACAAATGGCGCATTATGATAAAGCGATAAAAATGTATGAAAAAGCCATTAGCTTAAATCCTGAATCTTATGAAAATTGGTATAAAATTGGGATTATTTATCATGATTTTATACATATAATAGATAAAGCGATTGCCTGTTTTGAAAAAGTTGTTGAAATTAACCCGGAACATTCAAATGCCTGGTATAAAATTGCCAAGTATTACGAAGATAAAAATGAAAAGCTTAAGTCTATTGAATGTTACAAAAAAACTGTTTCCATTAATCCAGAATTTTCTGATGCCTGGCTTTGTCTGGCTAAACAATACCAGGCAAATAAAAATTATGAAAAATCAGTAGAATGTTATGAGAAATTCATTCTATTAAAATCGGAAAATACTGATGCAATGACCTCTTTGGCAAACTGTTATTTTGAGGCGGCCAATTATACAAAAATGGTTGATCATTATGAGAAATTATTCGAATCACTTCCTCCTGAAGAAGCGGATAAAGAGTGGTCAAACTTAGCCGAATCACTTAACAGCAAAGGCAAAATTGCCAGAAAAGAAATGGTAAGATGTTATCAGAAAATTTTAGATAATAATCCTGATAATATGGATTTATGGATTAAAATAGGGCAAATTTATTATAATTTACGGGATTATACCTCAGCAGCCTATTATGTAGAAACTGCCACCCAATTTTCTGAGAATAACCCTGAGCCTTTTTATATGCTTGATTTAATTTATACAAGTATGGGTCAGCATGAAAAGGCTTTTGAGTACTTTGAAAAGGCGATAGCAATTAATCCAAATGATCCAAGACGCTGGCTCCGTATTGCTTCTGTATTTAATTCAAAAGGTCAGTATGATCAGGCGATAGAAAGTATTAATAATGTAATTAAGACACTGGATGAAAACTCTCTGATTTATTATCAGCTTGGAAGAGCCTATATCGGCAAAGCTGATTATGAACAGGGAATTGCTTTTTATGAAAAAGCAATGGAACTTGATCCTACTAACACAGATTTCTGGAAGGCGATGGGAATTGTTTATAGAAAACTTGGTAATCAAAAAGCAGCAACCCAGTATTTTGAAAAAGCTGTCACGATTAACAAGGAAGATTTTGATGCCTGGATGATTCTGGCTCTTGAAAAGGTTATCTGTAAAGAATATGGTGAAGCTATCAAAAATTATCAGATAGGATTCGCTCTTGAAACAGAAAATAACGAGCCTTTATATAAAATTGCTAAATCATATAGAAAACTAAATCAATATGATAAAGCTTTTGATATTTATGAACAAATTCTTAGTAATAATCCAGGTAATATCAAATGTTTGCAATTTAAAGGAAAATTACTGGAACTTACTAAAAAACATGACCAGGCGAATGATGTATACACTCAGGCCTTTTATCTTGAACCTACGAATACAAGAACATTATATCTTTTAGCAAAAAATAATGAAAAAACAGGTAATTATGCAAAGTCTCTGCAATATTACTGTATTCTAGCTGAGTTATTACCTGAAAGTGCTTCTACATTGTTTAATATTGGGCTTAATTATGAAAAATGTCGGGATTATAAGCAAGCTCTAACCAATTATAGAAAAGCTTTTGGATTAGACAGGAGTATAAATAATTCAAATAAAATTGCATATTGTTATGAATTATTAGATGATCCAAGAGTTGCTATCGAAAATTATGAAGTATCAATAAAAATAGAGCCTCTGCATTATCATGCATGGTGTTGTATAGGTAAACTTTATGGTGAACTTGGTGAGTATGACAAAGCACTTGATTTTGTTCAAAAAGCAGCTGATTTGGCAAAAGACAATACTGATGTAATCTGTACTATTGGTTATGTTTACAAGGAAATGGGTGATATCCAAACTGCTTTAAACTACTTTGAGAAAGCGATTAAAGTTGATCCACAGTGTTATAGAGCCTGGTTTGAATTGGGACGTAATCATGAATCGACTGAAAATACTACAGAAGCAATTACCTGTTTTACCAATGTTACAAATATCCTGAATACCCATGAGCAGGGATGGTATAGACTGGGTGTAAATTATGAATTACTGGAGAAATTTGAAAAAGCAGCAGAATGCCTTGAAGAAGTTATTAAAATAAATAAAGATAATTATGAAGCCTGGGATAAACTTGGTTCTATTTTTATGAAACTGGGAAGGTATCTGGATTTAATCAGGTGTTTTGAATATACCATAAACAATGCCGGGAACCCCGAAGAAGGCTGGTATAAATTGGGTTACGATTACCTGCATAAAAACTTTTATAAAGCGGCAGCCCAATGTTTTCGAAAATCTTTGGATTATAATTCGGAAAATTACAGAACAATTGATAAGTTATGCTATTGTTACGAAAAAATGGAAGATTATGTAAATGCGGTAGAATGTTGTGAAAAAATGCTTTCCCTTAATCCGGATTCCGAGGCTCTAATTAAAAGGACTGCCGAAAATTATTATAATAATAAAGCCTATCAGGACTCATTACAGTTATTTATGCAAATACTTGGTGAATATCCTGACGATTATATTATATTAAATAAAATTGCAATGTGTTTTTCAAAACTTGAAGATTTTGATGAAGCTGAGAATTATTTTAAAAAATCACTGGAAATTAAGGAAGATTATTATGGTACCTGGAATTTTATCGGACTTTCAAAATTAGACAGGGATGAAACTGAGCAGGCCCGTGAAAATTTTGAAAAAGCTGTTTCTTACAATAATACGGTTGATGAAATATATTGTAATCTGGGAAACATTTATAAAACTCTGGGTGATGATATTACAGCGACAGATAATTATATGAGAGCTGCTGAATGTAATAGTAATTGTATCCCTGCCTGGCTGAACGTTGGTATCGATTATATGAACAAACGAAATTTTTTACAGGCAGTAGTTTGTTTTCAGAAAGTAATTGATTTAGAACCTGAAAATCAGAGTGGACTTGATTATATGGGTATCTGTTCGATGGATATGGAACATTACGAGAAAGCAATCGAATGTTTTACCAGATTGATTAATCTTAATGAAGAAAGGCAGGAACTCTGGAAAGATATTTCATATTGTTATGTTTATTTACAAAATTATGCCAGAGCAAGAATCTGTTATGAAAAATTTGCTTTTGAGCAACCACAAAGTGATGAGTTATGGCTTGATTTCGGAAACTTTTTTGAAAGCAGAAATGAATTAAGACAGGCAATTTATTGTTATGAAAAAGCAATTAAAATAAATGAGCAGAATATTTTTATTCTGCATAAGCTTGGCGTTGCCTATGAAAACATCAACAGATATCAGGAAGCAATTGAATGTTATGTTTATCTGTACCAAATTACCCCTGATAATTTTGATATAGTTATCAGGTTAGCAAAATCTTACCGAAAAGCCGGTTTATTTAATAAAGCCCTGGAACTTTATGAACAAGCTTTATTACTTCAGCCTGATGATCTGGATACCTTGAATAATATTGGTATAACACATACAAAGATGGGTGATTACGAGAAAGCAAATGAATATCATGAAAAAGTCTTATCAATCGAGCCTGAAAATTATGAAGCTTTCAATTATATTGGTGATATCTATCTGCACCAAAATAATTTTGAAAAAGCAGTAGAATTTTATAATAAAGCACAGCAAATAAATCCAAAGAGTACATTGGTACTTACCAGTCTGGCAGAAGTATATACTTTAAGAAAAGAATATAATTCAGCAATAACCATGTACCAGAAGATAATAGAAATAGAAACAAATAATGTGGATATCTGGCTGAAAATGGCTGAACTTTATAATAATCGTAATAAACCAGCCGAAGCGATAGGTTGTTATCAGACAGCATTGACTTTAAGAAAAGATGAACCTGAATTATGGAATAAACTTGCTTATACCTATGAAAAAATATCTAAATTTCAAAAAGCAGATGAGTGTAAGGAAAAATACCGCCAGTTCCTTGAATTACATGAAGCATCCAAAGATAATCTCAGAGAAACAATTATTAAAAAGAAATCATCTTTTAATATCTAAAATAATCTTCCAACATTGTAGAGACATGCCATGGCATGTCTCTACGGTTAATTTATATCCATAAGAATAATTTCATAATATAATTCTAATTGAGGTACAAATATATGCTAAAAAAAAATTTTGTTGTAGTTCTGTTTTCTTTTTCAATTATTTCCTGCCAGTCAGGAAGCTCAAATAATCTGGCTGTGAAATCACCTTCACCGGAAAACAAAAAGGAAGCTTCACAAGCTAATCAGAAGGAAGATAATAAGATGAAAACCTTTTTGGAAACAGATACAAATATCACTGTTGAAGAAGGAAAAGAATTTATTATCAAGCTTGATTCAAATGGTACCACAGGCTATAAATGGGCTTTAAGCAAAGACTTAGAAGCTGATTTTATCCAACTGGTAAAATCGGAGTATAAAACGCCTGAAAATGCCGCTGTTGGAACAGGTGGTACAGAATCATGGCAATTTAAACCTTTGAAAAAAGGTGAATCCGAAATAAAGCTTAAATATGCCAGACCCTGGGAAAAAGATATTGCCCCTATAAAAGAATTAACTTTTAAAATAAAAGTTACATAAGTAAATTATCTTTTTCTGTTACCACCAAAGCCTTTGCTGTCATACCTGTTATCAGATCTATTATTATCTCTGCTTCCATAATTGTTACTATAAGGCCTTCTTTCCTGACCTCCTGATCTTGGTCTGTCCTCGGCTTCATTAACTTTTACGGTTCTGCCATCACTTTTAACCCAGTTCTTTAATTCTTCGATAGCTTTCTGGCCATCCTCGGAATTTTTCATTTCGACAAAACCAAAACCTTTTGAAAGTCCTGATTCTCTATCCATAATAACTTTGGCAGAAATAACTTCACCAAAAGCTTCAAATTTTTCTTTTAATAATTGATCATTAAAGTCTGCTGGTAAAAAGCCTACATAAATTTTCATCTTGAATATCCCTCA
>CAYRDV010000412.1:5214-5565 GCA_964422885.1 uncultured Candidatus Sericytochromatia bacterium | reverse complement strand
TAAATGATAAAGCAGTAAGAGTACCTCTTTTCCTTATATCTCTGATAAATTGCTCTTCGTTAAAATGATCATCGCTCAAAGTAAATTTATCATAACTCAGGCCTTTTAAATTCAGGATAAACTGAATTCTGGGAATAAAAGCATCCAAAAGATTTTTGTCTTTTGTCCTAATCATAAAGTCATAATATTCACAGGATGTTTTATAAATATCATCAAGTGAATCTCCCCCGACAAACTTTTTTATCAAAATATGATTAATCGAATAACCAATATACTGCAAATCTCCCGCTTCTATACCATCTTTATAATTAAATTGAGGATCATGAACAAGGAGTTTGAAATAAGGATAAA
>CAYRDV010000412.1:0-5204 GCA_964422885.1 uncultured Candidatus Sericytochromatia bacterium | reverse complement strand
TCTTTATAATTTCCGCTTAAAAGAGTCAATCCTTCTTTAACATGGTGAACCCAATGGCTGCTCATAGCAGCATAAATAAAATTTAGCTTGGCCTTTAATTTCTTATTTTTAAATTTTTCATTTAGCTCAAGAGCAACTTTTGTAAGCTCATAACCATCATTATATCTGTTTAGAATAAAAGAAAGGACTAAGCTATAAGTACTGTAAGCATAGGACGATACATTGGAATTTCCATATTTAAGAGAATAATTAACCATTTTTAAAATCAGCAGCATCATTAAATCTGTATTGGAAAAATAGGCTGGAGGTAGAGTACTCATAATGGTATTCATAATACAGAGTTTATTCTGATCAGACATTTGTGGTAAATTAATTAAATTTTCAATTTTAATTTTTTTGAGGCTATTATTTGCCTTCATCAATTCAATAAAGGTTGCCGTTTTAATAGCCAGATTATTTTTCGGAATATTTATCTTAAAAAGCTTTAAAGCCTCCCTGGAGATACTAATAGCTTCTTTCATTTTATTCATTGCTGTATAGAGTATAATCTTGGTTTCATAGACTCTGGCTTTTTCAATCAGTGATTTTGAATTTCTGAGAGTTTCATCAAATAATATTTCTGCTTCGGCAAAATTCGCATTAAGGTAGGTACATTCAGCCAATTCAATACTAAGTGAAAATGTAAGCTCATAATTTTCCAGCCAGCTATTTTTTGTTAAAAGATTAAAGCCTGTTTGAAAATATTTAAGAGCCAGGCTAAAAGCAGCTGAGTTTTTAGCTTTTTTGCCAGCCACTAAATTTAGTTTTGCCAGTTCAAGCTTTTCATTCTGTTCAATGAGTTCTGAGCCATAATTCAATTGATTAACAATATCAAAAATAAACTCTTCCAGTTCTTTTTCTTCAGTATTCCTGAGTAGCGTTTTGCCAATTTTATAATGCAAAAGATTTTTTTCATTTTCAGGTATTAGTGAATATGTAGCTTCATGCACTTTATCATGCAGAAATCTTTGGGTATTATCAGAAGATAAAATGATACCAGCATTAATAGCTTCTCTCAGATTTTGAAATATTTCTTTTCTTGGTTTTTCATATCCGGCAACAAGTTTATCAATGGTAAACCGACTGCCAAAACAAGCGGCAGTTTCTAGTGTTTCCTGTGTAGCACTGGATAAATCAGCTAACCTGCTTACCATTAATTCAATAACATTTTCGGTAATCTGCATTTCTGCTATTTCGTCTATATCCCAATGCCAGATATTGTTATAAGTAAAATTAATAAGTTTTTTGGCATATAATGATTTTAAAAATTCATTTATAAAAAAGGGATTCCCTCTGGTTTTATCAAAAATTAGTTTTGCCAAAGGAATAATTTTTTCATCTGGCAGATAAAAAGTATCATACAAAAGGTTTTTAATATTATCAGCATTTAAAGGTCCTAAAATGATATTTTTAATTGATGTTTCATTTAATTTAAGTTTTTCTAAAGTTTTAAACAGAGAATCTGAAGAATAAACTTCGTTATCTCTATATGTCCCAATTACCAATAAATATTTTAGATCAGTTTCAGTAAGCAGAGATAATAATAAATCCAGACTATCTGTATCAGCCCATTGTAAATCATCAAGAACAATTACCAGAGGGTGTTCTTTTTTGGCAAGAAGTCTGATAAATTTTTGAAAAACAAGATTAAGTCTGTTTTGCATTTCTTTGGGAGCGAGTTTTGAAATTGAAAACCTTGTTTCAGTTATCAATTCTAATTCGGGAATAATATCAATTAAAACCTGCGTATTTTCCCCTAACTCGCTAATTATATTATTTTTCCAATAAACTAATTTCTCTTTGTTTTCAGTTAATATAATATTAATTAATCCCTGAATTGCCTGAATAAATGAAAAGTACGGAATATTATTTCTTAATTTTTCAAATTTTCCTGAGATAAAATATCCCTTTCTTTTAATAACAGGTTCCTGAATTTTATGAATTAAAGAGCTTTTGCCAATTCCAGAAGGTCCTGAAATCAAAGTAAATTCTACATTTCCGTTTTTTATATTTTCAAAAGACTGCAAAATAGAATTAAATTCTTTTTCCCGTCCATAAATTTTTTCTGAAAACTGTAATTTAACAGGAATATCATGTTTACCAATGGTAAATTTAAAATGTGTATAACCTTTAACCATTTTTTCAAAACAATATTTCAAATCGGAAATAAGACCCTGAATACTCTTATATCTTTCATTCGCATTTTTAGAAAGTAATTTTGAAATAATTAAAAATAAAGTTTTAGATGCTTCATTATTAATCTTTTCTGGTAATACAGGTGTTTTTGCGATCTGAAAATGGATTATTTCCATCGGATCATCAGAAATAAAAGGTAGTTGAGAAGTAAGTATTTCAAAAAAAATAATTCCCAAAGAATAAAGATCTGCACGGGAATCAACACCACAGTCAATACGTCCAGTTTGTTCTGGGGCAATATATTTCAGGACTTTATTTATTACATCAGTGTTATTTAGATTCTGAAAGTCTTTCTGAATTGAAAAAGAATTACCAAAATCTATAATCTTAATCTCATTGGTATTTTGCTCAATTAATATATTATATGAGCTAAGATTTTTATGAATAAGATTATTTTTATGCAAAATCTCCAGAGCTTCAGCTATCTTTAAAACTATTTTCAGACATATTAACGGCTCTAAAAAACTATTGTTATGTATATACTCTTTTAGAGTAATGCCATTAAAGTCCTCAAGAATAAAAACTTCATATCCAAATAAATTTTTAATTTCATGAACTTTAACAATGCCATCAAAATTAATATTTTTAATAATTTCATATTCAATATTAATTTTTTCCAACTCATCAGAAGAAAAGTTGTCAGTTTTGAATAATTTAAGTAAAAAAAGTTTATTATTAGTATCTATACCTCTATAGATAATTGAAACACGGTCTTCATTTATCTTTTCTAGAATTTTATAGCCTGGTACGCTAATCATGTTTCCTATAAAAAATCAGATAATCTGGCTAAAAAATTTAAAGTTTTTTAACTAACTAATCTTATAGTATAGCAAAAGAAGCATAAAAGAAGTTTTGGGGAATTGGTTAAAAACTAATAATAAGCACTTACAAAGTGTTTAAAATTAAGCCCGCTTGATTCTGAAGCAAATAACCTAATGGCATATTACCTGGACAATATTGGTAGTAAAGAGGTCTCAGAAACCTATTACAATACCTTTTTAAAGCTCAGACAAAAGGGTAAAAAAGTAAAAGGCTGAATAAGTACTATCAAATTAATATGAGCTAAATTTATAAAGCATTTTAATTTTTTAATTTTTCAGAATTACTTTTTTGCTTTCCTGATTTATTAGTTGATAATAAAATGGCTGGCAATATTTTGTCCTAATTTGGTTTCCTCTGGATCTCTTAGGTATAATTTATCGTTTAACTGGATTCTGAGCTTTACGTTCATTTTATTCCTTTAAAAATAATATTGTTTAAGATTAATTATAATAGTGACTCAAGAAAAATATCATAATTAATCGAAATATTTATAGAAATTTCAAATATTATTCTAAATTTTATATTAGTTAACCTAATAATTTTATTAGCAAACCTACATTAGGTATTTATAGGACAATGATTCCACTTTAAGCATATTAAATTTTTACCATGTATTTAACAGTTAGTCCTTGAATCAAAATAGAGAAAACGACAATAGAGTAAGTCATAATCAGAATAACATCTCTTTCTATACCTAAAGGTAATGATAAAGCTAATGCTACAGATAAACCTCCTCTTAAACCTCCCCAGGTCATTATTCTGGTAGCATTGGGAATAAATTCCTTATGTAACCTTAACAAACTAATAGGAATTCCCAGGCTGATAAACCTTGCCAGCAACACTGCCGGAATTATTAAAAGAACCGGAAATATATACTGGGTAGAAAACTTTAGAACCAGTATTTCCAGACCGATAAGAATAAACAAAATAGCATTAAGTATTTCGTCAATTAATTCCCAGAAGAGATCAAGATGTTCTTTAGTTTTTTCTGACATACCAAAGCTACGACCATGATTACCAATAATTAAACCAGCTACTATTATTGCCAGTGGCCCGGAAACATGAAGTGCTGCTGCCAGGGCATAACCTCCTGTAACCAGGGCAAGGGTAATTAAAACTTCAACCTGATAATCATCTATCCTTTTCAGCATTTTATAGGTTATCCAGCCAAAGATTAAACCGCAAAACATTCCTCCTATTGCTTCCTGAATAAACATCATTGAAATAGTCATAAAACCTGGTTCATGACCTGAGCCAGTTATACTGTCCAAAATAGCGAGAAAAAGTACTACCCCAACACCATCATTAAATAATGCTTCTCCGATAATATTTGTTTCCAGGTTTTTTGGCGTTCCGGCTTTTTTTAGAATACCAAGCACTGCAATCGGGTCAGTTGGAGAAATTAATGCTCCAAATAGTAAGCAATAGATAAAGCTGATATCAATTTTTAGAAATTGTAGGCAGAAATACGAAATTGCAGCAATAATTATAGTTGAGATTAACAGGCTTAATGTTGAAAAAATTCCAATTGTCCATTTTTGCTCTTTTAAATCATTTATATTAACGTGAAGTGAACCGGCAAATAAAAGAAAGCAGAGCATCCATTCCAGAAGAGTTTTATTAAAATCAATACTTCGTGCTAATTGTATTGCTTGTTCATCAAGAATAATTCCGAAACCTCTTAGTATTATCATACTTAAGGAAATTATCAATGTTATAAGCATTAACCCAATTGTTCGTGGAAGCTTTATATAGCGGTAATTTATATAACTAAACAAGGCAGAGATTACCAGTAGGATTGAAACAATATCAAATAATTTCATTATTTTATCAAAATATTAGTATAATTAAAATTTATTTTAGTCATACTAGTATATCATCGGAAAATTTTTTATTAAATAATGAATGAAACTTTAGATCATAAAATCAGGAAAAGCACAAAAAAAATATTATTTGATTCTTTTATGGGAAATAGCCCAAAATGGTATAAGAAGCTGATTATATTTTTTATACTGGTTAATCCTTTAATTGTTTTAACATTAGGTAAATTTATATCAGGATGGCTAATTCTAGCAGAATTTATTTTAACTTTGACACTTTCCTTAAAATGTTATCCTCTGCTTCCTGGTGGGGTATTAGCATTGGAA
>CAYRDV010000411.1:0-5598 GCA_964422885.1 uncultured Candidatus Sericytochromatia bacterium | reverse complement strand
GAATTTACAGAATTAAAGAATTAGCAGAATAAATAAATTTTTTATTTTTACTCTTTACCCAATTGGCTCTGGTTGAAACTTCTTTTTCTGGAGCATTCGTAGTAAATGGTAATTAATAATCGTTTCGTTAAAAGCCTGAACTACCAAAATTAAACTATGATTTTTTTGATTAAAAAAGATTAACATGATTTGAAAATATATGATACAATTATTTGTAAACTATTCTCAATTTAATTTTCAACAATTTAATCACCCTAATCAGTTAAATCATTTGAATCATAGTCAAAGTTTTAACCTAAATAAATAATCAGTAATCGAAATACTACCAATTAACGCTTAAACGAAACTAAAATTCTTAAATTGAAAAGTTAGAAAAGTTCAATTTAAACATTAGGCATTAATTTAACTATTTTTTTAAAATTTTCTGGATCTGTATCTCCCTCAGTATTAATCAGAAGAATTACCGTTTCTTCATTTAAATTAAGTTTTTCTCGTAGCTCATGTAACTCATTTGCTTTAATTAAAGCAATTAAACCTGCCAGACCTGAGGCTCCGGTTTCACCAGAAATTATTTTTTGATCATTTTCTTGAGGATAATATAATATTCTCATAGCTTCAAGAGCATAATTATCAGGAATGGCTAAAAACAAATCAAAATTTTCTTTTATTATTGGCCAGGCAATCATTGAAGGTGTACCACAATTTAAGCCTGCCATAATTGAATCTAAATTGCCATTAATTTTAATTCTTTCTCCATTTTTTATTGACTGTAAAAAACAGTCAGCAGATAAAGGTTCTAAACAAACAAGTTTTGGTTGCTTTAAAGCCTGCTTTGTTAAAAAATAGCTGCAACCACTTCCAGCCAAAGCACCAACCCCAGTTTGGAAAAAAATTATATCTGGGCTTTTCTCATCAATTAATAATAATTCATTTTCAATTTCTTTAAAAATTGTGGAATACCCTGACATAATCCAGGCTGGTATTTGTAAATATCCTTGATAAGCTGTATCAGAAATGATAATCCATCCATTTTTATTTGCATCATTATCAGCTTGCCAGACAGCATCATCATAATTCCCGTTGACAATTTTTATTTTAGCTCCCTGATTTTTTATAGCTTCAATTCGCGAGTTAGCTGTATCCTTAGGTATATAAATTATCGCTTTTTGTTTAATTAACCTTGAAAACCAGGCAACTGCTTTACCATGATTTCCATCTGTTGCTGTACAAAATGTGAAAGACCCTAGTTCTTTATTAATATCTGTTTTCCAAAAATTATCAACAGTTAACTCCGTATTATATTTTTTTTTCCATAATCCTTTTAAATACATATATATAGCGTAAGATGCTCCAATAGATTTAAAAGAATTAAGACCAAATCTTTTAGATTCATCTTTTATTAAAATATTTTTTACTTTTAACTTTTTAGCTAAACCAGGTAAAGAAAAAAGAGGGGTTTTTTGGTAATTTTTTATAGTTCTATGAAATTCAATCGTTTTTTCATTAAATAAAAATAAAGACTCTTCTGATTGAATTTTTTTCTTATAAGTATTTAAATAATATTTGCAATTAATCATATAAAAAAATAGAAAGTAATTAAAATAATCAATAACACCTTAAACCAAAAAGAAAAAATAGTAAACAAAATGCCTACATACTTGATAGAATTTAAGTTGTATAATATATAGATAATAATTGTGGTGGAGTCATATATGGATCAAGATAAGATTTTCATGCAAAAAGCCCTTGAACTGGCAAATAAAGGAAGAGGTAGAACATCGCCTAATCCAATGTCAGGTGCTGTGATTGTAAAAGATGGAGAAATCGTAGGGGAAGGATTTTATTCTCAATCAGGTACTCAACATGCAGAATATTTTGCTCTTGAAGCGGCAGGTGAAAAAGCTGAAGGAGCAACATTATATGTAGTTGTTGAACCATGCTCAACAAAAGGAAGATTTACTTCCTGTTATGAATATATTAAAGAAAAAGGTATAAAAAGAATTGTAGTAGCAATGGAAGATCCGAATAACACAATTAAAGGTAAGGGATTACAAGCATTACTTGATTCTAATATAGAAGTTTCACTTGGTGTAGAAGAAGAAGCGGCAAAAAAACTGAATGAGACTTTATTTAAATACTCTGCAATAAGGTTACCTTTTATTAATATGGTAAGTGCTATGACCCTTGATGGTAAAATTGCTACTGTTTTAGGAGATCGTGAATGGATAATCTGTAATGAATCAAGGAATTATCTACATGAATTAAGAGCAACTTATGATGCAATTTTAGTTGGTGCGAATACCATAATTAGGGATAACCCTCAACTTAGTTGCAGAGTACTTGGAGGCAGGGATCCGATAAAGGTTGTTGTTGATACTTATGCTAAAACACCAGTTAATTCAAAAGTTTTTATTAAAAATAGCAGAGAAGATCATAAACCAAATGTAATTATTGCTGTATCACATCATGCAACTGAGGATAGAATCAAAGCTTTAAATTCTGCAGGTGCTGAAGTCATTGTCTGTTCTGATGAAAAATCAGAGAATCCTTATGAAAGGGTTAATCTTAAAAAGTTAATTTATTTTCTTGGTAAAAAGGGTATTACTAGTCTTCTTGTTGAAAGTGGGGGGAACCTTAATGCTGCAGTTATAGAAGAAGGAATTGCCGATAAATTAACAGTTTTTATAACTCCTAAGATTGTTGGTGGAAAAGATGCTCTAACACCCGTTGAAGGTAGTGGGATTTCTTTGATGTCAGAAGCAATTGAGCTAAAAAATGTTAACTATCAGAAAATAGGAAATGATCTCTTAGCTGAAGGTTATTTTTCTAAATTATAATTTAATTATTAATAAAACCTGTACCTATTAATAAAATTTATTTATAATTAAGCATTATAAAAATAAAATTTCGGGTATTTAATCAATGGAGAATATTTTATGAATAAAATATTAGTTTACTTTATAACTTCTATTACAATTTTATCATCCAGTCTTGTTTTAGCTAATGAAAGCCATGATATGAGTAAAATGGATAAAAAAGATGGAACAATGGAAATGGCAAAAGATAAAATGGATATGAAGGTAAGAGAAATAGATATTGTTACCGAAAAAATAAATGACAAAGTGCGTTTTTCTCCATCAGTATATATAGCAAAAATAGGAGAAACAATAAAGTTTAAAATTTATAATGCAACAGATAAACCTCATGGTTTCTCAATTGATGAATTTAATCTTAAAGAGACAGTACAGCCAGGTGATAATACAATTGAATTTAAAGCAGATAAGCTTGGTTTATATAAGGTTTACTGTCAATATCATCCAGCTCATTTGACAGGACAGCTTTTAGTACAAAAATAATTTTTTAAAGGACTAAAAAATTTATTTTAGTTTTTTATAACTAGTAGAAAAGGAATTCCTTTTCTACTTTTTTTTTAAAATTCATAAAAAATTAATTAAAATTTAAAAACGCCACGATCAGTAGATATTCTTATTGTTTTTCCCCTTTTATCTCTTTGAAAATGCAACAATATCAATTTTTTTTTATTTTTTTACCAAAAATTCCCTTCGCAAACAAGATATTAAGTTGTAAACTTATATAAAATATGTTGGAGGCATGGTAACATGAGAAAAAAAGTTCCAGAAATTACAGAAGAATTATCAGAATTGAAAACATTGCTTAAAAAGGAAAGTAAATCCTGGAAAAAGCAAAGAGTGCAAATGCTTTATTTACTTAAATCTAAACAGGTTAAAACCATTTTAGAGTTATCATCAATTCTGGCTGTTAATCGAAATACTATTGGAAGATGGCTTGCATTATACGAAAAGGGCAAATTATCTGATTTAATGGAAATGAGAAAACCAAAAGGGAGAGCCCTTTCTATTTCATTAAATATTCTGAAGGAACTAAAAGAGAAGCTAAAAGAGCCTGATGCATTTAAAACATACAAAGATATTCAATTATGGTTGAAAAGTGAATACGAACTTGATATTCCTTATAAAACAGTTCACAAAATTGTTAAATATAAATTAAGAGGGAAACTTAAAACTGCCAGAAGAATATCCAGAAAGAAAAACACAGGCGAAAAAGAATAATTTTATTTTTGTATTAGTTAGTAAACAAAGTGCTCTTATGTGAAATTATATTATGGTTAATAAATAAATAAGTTAGGTTTAAAAGTAGCAAGAAGATCTATTTTTTTTATATAACTTATTAAATAATAGCTATATAAAGGCTGGGCGTGGAGAAACTAAATGATTGAGAAGACAAGGTATTTTGCTTTTTCATTTTTAACCCTGTGTATGTTGGGTGGTTGCGGACAGGAACAGATCAATGAAATATTACCAAGTAATCAGACGAATGGAATAAATTCACCAGATATAAAAAAAATTTTCAATCCAGAAAGAGCAATAATATCTAAATTTGGAATATTAGAAAAAAATAATCAGAGAACTATAAGAAAACTTGATACGGCTTCAAATATAAATTTTAAATTCCAAAATAAAGAATGGCATCTAAGAAAAACAAATACTTTTAAAGCATGGGAATATACAACTGGTAATAAAGATTTGGTTGTTGCAGTTATTGATAGTGGTGTAGATTATAATCATCCCGATCTAAAGGGTAGAGTAATAAATGGACCTGATATTGCTGATAAAGATAATGATCCAATGGATGACATTGTTGGTCATGGTACACATGTTGCTGGTATTATTGCTGCAAATGGTTCAGCAAAAGGTATTGCCCCAAATGTGAAAATATTAGCTATTAAAGTTTTCCCAAATGAAGATAAAACTTATGATACATATAATTCTTCTGAAGGAATTGCTTCTGCAATAGTTTATGCAATTCAAAATAAGGCATCAGTTATTAATCTAAGTCTTGGAAAAAGTACAATCAGAAACCGGGGAGTTTCTACTGAAATTGAAAGTGCAATGAGTGAAGCATTTTCTATGGGAATAAATATAGTAACTGCTGCTGGAAATGAAACATATGGTTTTGTAGCGACTCAGCCAAGTGTTCAGCAAAATTTATATCAAATTCCTGTTGTGGCAACCAATGAACTGGATACTATTTCTTCGTTTTCAAGTTATAGTAACATGGACCACCCAAAAGCTATTTCTGCTCCTGGTGTGAATATTTATTCAACAATACCTACAAATCAGGTTTGTGGTAAGACTGTGTGTGATTTACCTTACGATTATAAAAATGGAACATCTATGGCAGCTCCTGTAGTAGCTGGCACTTTGGCATTAATAAAATCTTCGATGTATGATGATTATGTCAAAGTAATAAAAGAAGTACAAAAAAAGAATCCAAATATACCTCTTTTTACCTTTTATGAATTCTTTCATTCCAAACAAAAGGAGTCAATGAACATGCTTGGCTTGGCTATAACACCTTCCAGCCTTGCTGAACAATTACTATTCAGTTATACCAATAAAGATAATGATTATCTAAGAAACCAGCAATCTATGGTTTATGGAGCAAAAAGAGATCCCGTATTTGGATTTGGCCGGGTTGATATAGGAGAAGCCGTAAAAGGATCATCTCAAGTATTTTCTTCCGTATTTTTGAAATAATTTGCTAAATAAATAGTCT
>CAYRDV010000410.1:0-5611 GCA_964422885.1 uncultured Candidatus Sericytochromatia bacterium | reverse complement strand
TATGGGATTAAAAATAGCAAAAGAAGAAATTCCGGATCTGATTGTAAGTAATGTTAATTTACCTGATATAACAGGCTTTGAAATTTTAATAAATTTACGACAGGAAAAACAAACTGAGAATATTCCTGTTATTTTTCTAAGTTCTGTTGATTATCAGGAATTTCTGGAAAAAACTGAGGGTATTAAACATACTCATTTTTTACAAAAACCCTTTAATAAAGAAGAGCTATTTAAAAAAATAGAAAGAATTTTTAACATTTGATATAAATTTAAATTTATTGCTCAAAAAAATATTTTAAGATATATTTATACTATGGGGGGTATAGTATAAATATAATAAAAGGTAAATTAAGATGTTTGATTTAGAAAATTTATTTGAAAAAGAAAAAAGTTAGGTTAAATTGAATTGGCCATTTAATAGAACTATTGTCGAATTTTAAGGATAATTGCTAATATAGTTTTTTGATTTTTTTACATACTATACACTATATTTTATAAGGGGAAAATATAAGATGGAAATTGTAAATTTTACACCCTGGCAATCACTTGCCGGGGGGCTTTTAATAGGTTTAGCCGCAGCTATGCTTATGCTCTTTAACGGTAAAATAGCAGGAATTAGTGGTATTACCAAAGGAATTATCAGTAAAGATTGCCCTACACCTCAGGAAAGGAATTGGCGTATCTTTTTTATAGTTGGAATTATGCTGGGTGGGGTAGTAATTACAATGTTTTTACCAGACATGACTGCAAAAGTTCATAGTTTTAATTATATTCAGCTGATTATAGCTGGTTTACTTGTAGGAGTAGGAACTGCAATCGGAAACGGATGTACTAGCGGACATGGTGTCTGTGGCCTTGGTCGCCGGTCAATCCGTTCCTTGGCTTCGGTATTAACCTTTATTACCGCAGGATATTTAACTGTATATTTTATGTTCCATATATTAAAAATAGGAGTTTAGTTATGAATAAAGTATATGTCTCTTCTTTTATATCTGGCTTAATCTTTGCAATCGGCCTGGGAGTAGCTGGAATGATGAACCCTGATAAAGTGCAGGGCTGGCTGGATATTACAGGAAAATGGGACCCAAGCCTGGCAATGGTTATGGCTGGGGGTGTGCTGGTTACTTTTCTAACCTACCCTTTGATCCTTAAAAGAAAAGCTCCTGTTTTTGAAAAAAGTTTTGCTATTCCTTCTAATAATAAGGTAGATAAAAAACTATTGACCGGAGCTGTATTATTCGGTGTTGGCTGGGGAATAGGAGGACTTTGTCCCGGCCCGGCAATTGCCAACCTGAGTACTTTAAATCCCGGCATTATTGTATTTGTAGCTTCAATGCTGATTGGCTTTTACCTGCATCAGGTAGTTACTTCCCTGAAGAGAAATAACCCTGGTGCTGTAGTGGAAATGGATGAATGTACGGTTGATTAAAAGTTCATTTAATTTTTTCCAAATATTATATTTTACCTGATATAAATCATTTTTTTCTTAAGATAGAATATTTATACTCAAACGAAGTTAATCTGGTTTTCTGAAAATATATTATGCTGGTAAATAATAATCATAAAAATAATAAAGTACTTTTAATCGAACATGATGCCATTATCTCCTTTTCAATTAAAGAAAACTTGAATAAAATGGGATATGAAGTAATAGCTTTTAACTCTATAAAAAAAGCTATAAGTTATTTAATAGAAAATTCTAACAAAATTAATGTAATTATAGTTAACATTGATTCCTGTGAAGAATGTAAATTAATTTTTTCAGCTATCTGGCAAATTAACGAAAATATACCCATTATTAATATGAATAGCACAATTAATGCCTGTGAAAATTTAAATTGTTTCCCCAATCATTTAATAGGATATTTAAAAAAACCTTTTATAGAAAATGAATTAGCTGAAATTATTGAAAAACTAGTTACTTTGAACAGTTGATTAATTTATCAATTCTAAAGTTTTAATGTAATACTGTTTCATTAATTTCTGATTTTTGTACGTCTTCCTTTTTAATAACCAACTGGTAAATTATTAGAAATAAAACTGATAATGTACCAATAATTAATAACCCTGCTGATGGTATTGCCAGCCAGGCGAGAGATTCTTTTGCCAAACCTGTACTTCCTAAAGAAGGAGCCTTTATACCTGCTAAAAGCCAAAAAAATGAATATCCAAAAGAACCAAGACCAATGAATGATGAAAGCATAGTTTTAATTAATTTTTGAATATTCATAAAGGCAAGCATGGTTATCAGAAATAATGAGGCTGTACCAATACCTCCAGCATGTAAATGTGACCGGATAAGATAATCAAATGATTTATCAACAACCTTATCTACCTGGACATTATCACTTTTATATACTGTTGTAAAAACCGGTTGTGCCTGTGAGCGAATAAATTCCTGAATACTATCTTCTTTTGCTCCAAACGCTCCACCTAATAAAAAGCCATATAAAATTGTTGCAATTGCAAGTATAAGACCAAATTTAACTGGTTTAAAAAGTCTAATAAAATTTTCCATAATATTCTCCTGAAATAAAAATATAGCTTACTAAAAAATATTAAGTTTTTCACTTTAGAAATAGAATGATAAGAAGCAAAATAATTAATGATATTAATCAAATTTTCTTTTGATTTTTAACATTTTTCAACTAATAGTGTTCGATTTATCATTTGTTTAATAAATTATTTAATAAATATTACAAAGGATAAAATATTTATGAAAAAAAGTTCAATTCTATTATTTGGTTTAATTTTTATGCCAGCATGTATTGTATTACCACCCAGCACAAATACAGGTCCTTCTCCGTCTCCCTCAGTAAGTTCATCACCAAGCTCAACTACCGGAACAACTGTTTCACCTTCAGTGTCACCATCTGCCTCGGTAACCCCTGTAACATCAGCAACCCCATCAGCTTCTGTACCTTCTTTAACTAAGGGATTAATTGCTTATTTACCTTTCAATGGAAATGCCAATGATGAAAGCGTAAACCCTACTATTACAAGGGTGGAAGGTGCAACCCTGACAAAAAACAGATTTGGCGTTGATAATAAAGCGTATTATTTTGATGGGAAAAGTAACTATATTTACTCAAATCTTGATATTAATCCCTCTAAGTATCCAAACCTTACCATAACAGCATGGGTCCGTTATACTGGCGAGATTATTAATAATAAAATAGCTATGGTCGTATCACAGGATAATGGAGGCTATGACAGATCTTTTGGTATAGATCACAGAGGTGGTGGTTTCGGCTGGTCTGCTTTTGCCGGAACAGGAGTTTTAGGGTTCAAACCGATTGAGAAAGATAAATGGACTTTTTTAGCCATAGAATATAATCAAGGAAAAAAAGTGACTAATTTTTATGTAAATCAGGAAAAAATTACGAAAGAAAACTCAGAAACAGGTACTGGTAACAACTTTATAAGAATCGGAAGTAATCCTGGTTATGGCCAGTTTTTCCAGGGGGACATTGATCAGGTAAGAATATATAATGGCTCACTTAGTGAAAGTGAAATAAAGGATATTTATAATGCTGTTGAATAACCGAAACAGAATTAAAATTTTCCCTTGGTTTAAATAAAAACACCCCCAAAATAATCGAGTATTATTTTGGGGGTGTACAGTAATTTACTTACTACCCTCTACTTCAATTTCTGCAAAGCCTGGTTCATTACTTTCATCTTTTGTAAAAGTGAATTTTAAAGAAACAATATTACTAAATTTGTTTTTAAACTTTACATTAAAATCACGATCGGGAGGAGGAAGTTTGACTATGAAAGGGTAATTCTTTCCATCTTTATCTGTTAATGTTAAAATGCCTTCCAAAATATCATAACCTTCATTATATTCCCTGTTTCCTCTAAAATTAACTCCCTGCACACTCACTACCTGAGGAAATACAATCTGTACAAATGGTGATTTACCTAAATTTGCTGCATCACCTATATTTGTAAACCAGGAAGTATCAAGAACACCATCATTAAGTCTTTCTTTATCCCATCCTTCGTAAGTACTACTAACATTAACAATAACCCCAGGAAGCCTTGCCATATTTTTTTCAGTGGCAAGTGGTTCAAGGCTTAGTGCTTTATTTACGGTTAAATCATTTTCTGCTGAAGTACCTTGTGTTCCCGAAGAAGGAATTGAAGTTGAGCCAGTTATTGGCTTATTACCTGGAGCAATTACTGGTTGTACACAACCAGAAAAAAGAGAAAAAGATAATGAGGTTATTAATGGTAATAATAAAAAGTTTTTCTTCATGATTAATTCTTTCTTTCAAATTAAAAATATATGGTTTAAATTTAATTTATTTTCAATTCATAAAATATGACAAATAACAGAAGATTAATTGATATGTATCAAATATTTTCTTGTAGTTAATCAAAGAATATTTCACTAAATAAGTATTTAATTACTATATAAGGTATTTAATCAGGAAATAATGATGGAAGAAAATGAACAGAATGAAATTGCAATAGCTTTTTTCACATTAATAATTTGCCTGTTTTTTTCAATTATTGGAGCTGGAATAAGTTCAACAATTCTTTCAAGTAATTCAGCCTTTCCGGGTTTATTAACAGGGCTCTTTTTAGCTTTTTTAACAGTAAATTTTTTTATAAAAAAATTAATTTATAAAGGAAAGTTCCATTAATATGAATGAGCTTAAAGATTTTAAAGAAAAAACACAATTAAATAACTCAAATAATGGAAAAAGTGAAAAAAAGTTTTTGGCAGGCCCACAAACAAGAAAGGAAGAGTTTCTTTTCACTTTACGGGTTTTAACCCAATTTATTAAGGGTTTCAGAGCATTACACTTTATCGGACCTTGTGTTACCGTTTTTGGTTCTGCACGTTTTGGCGAGGACAATAAATATTACTCCATTGCCAGGGAAATTGGAAAAGAACTTGGAAATATAGGTTTTTCAATTATGACAGGTGGTGGTGGTGGCCTTATGGAAGCAGCCAATAGAGGAGCCAAAGATGCAGGAGGCCTTTCAATTGGTTGTAATATTAAATTGCCAAAAGAACAAAAACCAAATATTTATTTGGATAAATGGATTGAATTTGAACATTTCTTTGTCAGGAAAGTAATGTTAATTAAATATTCATATGCCTTTGTGGTTATGCCTGGTGGCTTTGGAACTCTTGATGAGCTTTTTGAAGCATTAACCCTGATTCAGACAAAAAAGATGAGTAATTTTCCAATTGTTTTAATGGATAAAGCATACTGGAAGCAACTAATTAAATTATTTGACACAATGGAAAATGAAAAAGCAATTTCTTCTTTAGATTTAGATTTGTTACTCATCACTGATTCTGTTGAAGAAGCAATTAACCATATTCAGCAAAATGCAGTTAAAAAATTCGGTTTAATTCGTAAGCCTTCAGT
The DNA here is from genome assembly GCA_964422885.1 of uncultured Candidatus Sericytochromatia bacterium. Classification (GTDB taxonomy): domain Bacteria; phylum Cyanobacteriota; class Sericytochromatia; order UBA7694; family JACMQJ01; genus CAYRDV01. The sequence goes on along the minus strand of CAYRDV010000410.1, from coordinate 221 downwards.
TTTATTAAGAGAAAAAGTAATTTAGCTACATTAAAAAACATGATATTATATTTTAAAATCTTTTTAAAAGGTTCCAAAGAACAATATTCACCACTATTAACAGATTAATTTATAATAAACCTCCTATCTAAAATAAATATTCCCCTAAAAAGTTTAATGAAATTTTTACAGTAATTCAGAATAAAGATTTTTCGTGTTGAGAAATTAGTAAGTTTAGTAAT
>CAYRDV010000409.1:0-5638 GCA_964422885.1 uncultured Candidatus Sericytochromatia bacterium | reverse complement strand
GTTGATAATAAAATTTATGTGCCAAGTCTGAAGTCTGAAATTGTTTTACTTTCTTAGTGCCTATATGCCCGATACACCCAAATATGGTAGTAACGGTCTTATTGGAAATAGAAATCTCATAGAACTTGTAGTGGTTCTGGCTCACGTTCTCCAGATATACATTTTTGGTCTCAATCTCAGCCATGACAGTTCTTGCCAATATCTATAGAAATACCATATATATAAAATGATGCCGTAGAAACGAAGATATTAAAGAATTTTAGCTATTTTATTATCATTAGTTTTGATGTATAAAACCTGAAATTTAATTATTTTTAAGTATTTTTTGAATCTGAATCTTTTTCAATATTTTCAAGTTTATGAAATGTTTTTATAAGGTTCTCAAGTTCAGATAATTCATTTGGTATAAGAAAAATAGCAACAGGAACTTTAAAGGTATTCGCTAACTCTATTAAGGTTTTAAAACTTGGTGAACGTTTTTGATTTTCCAAACGTAATATTTCGCTTCTTGAAAGTCCAAGCTTTTGCCCAAGTTCCTGTTGGCTTAAATTTGCTTTCTTTCTTAAGCATTTTAACCTTCCAGAAAAAACCTTTCTGTTTTTAACTTCATTTTCATCATTTAGCATCTTTTAATGATGAAACGTGTGTTAGAATAATTAGGTAGCCTAAAAGGCTACATATTATAAATAGTTAATAAATTTGTTAATTAATACTTAAATAAAATTACAGGTAATTAAACTATATGATTAAATCATTTTTGGAATTTATAATTAGTTCTGTTTTAGTAGTTTCATTTATAATTGCCGCTGTATCATTTGCTTATGCAGGTCATAAATGGAATCGTTGGACAAGAGGTTTTAAACGAGGTAGAGCATCATCAGAGGATTTCAGCTCTGCAATTAAATGGAGTGCTATTCTTGGTGTATCTGGGCTAATAGCTTTTGGAGCTAATTCAATATCTGAAAAACTTTCAGGTAAGTCAAAGAAAAATAATATTGTCCAGACTCAACAAATACCTACACCACAAAATGCTCCTTTGCAAGTTCAACAGATAAATACCATTCCAGATAATTCTCAACAAGACCAACCTCCAAACAATAATTCTATAAATAGTGTTCCTGAAAAAGATCAGCAGATTCAGAATACTCAAGCAGATAGTAATTTTAATGAACAACAAACTGCCTCAAAACCTGTGCCAGCAGAGACCGATGTTTCAGAACCTGTAAAACAACAAGTCGTAGAGCAAACTGCAAAAACTGTAGTAGTCGCAAAACCAAAAGTTATCGAAAAAGTTGAGCCTAAACCTGCCCAAAAAAGGTTAGTATCTGAAGCTCAAGAAGCAGAAATAATAAAGTTACACAGAGAAGGTTTATCAGTAAAAGATATATCCAAACAACTTTTAATTTCCCGTAAAACAGTATCTGAGGTTATTGAAAATCAATAGTAAGAAAGGAAGTAAATATGAAATCAAAAATTAAAATCAGTATTCTTTTATTAAGTTTAAGTTGGGGAATAAACTCATGTGGTCTTGATTTACCAACCATGCTTAATGCTGTTACAAAAAATGTAAAACAAGATACTAGCCCATCTTCACCAGATAAATCACCTATACCAGACAAAAATACAGATACAAATAAAACTGAAACTGATGAAAAAGTTATGATCCAGCAAGTTAGGGAAAACATAAAAACTTTTAAGGAAATTGTCGAAAAATATTCTGAAAAAAATAAAGATAATTATTATCCCGAAACGGTTGATGCCCTGTATACAGATGCAAATAAAAAATCATATTGGAAAGATATAAAAAATCCTTTTACGTCAAAATCAGGAACTGGAATAAGCGGTTCATTTATAGATATGAAAGAGTATAAATTTTACACCACCCAATCCAACCTCAAGGGTTTGGTTGTTTATGAAGCTTTAAAATGTAGTGATAGTACAGACATTTGTAATTACAAACTGTACGGAACTGATAAAACCGGAGCTTTGTTGGAATAGTTAATACAAATAATTTCTTTAATTTTTACAATTAATACCTTATATTGGAGACACAAATAATATGAAAAAAAACATTTTATCTGGTTTATTATCTTTTACTATTTTAATAATGCTGCCTTTTAATTCCTATGCAGAAGAAATACTACCATGCTCATCATATGATGAAAGTTTTAGCGTGAATGAACCACGTTCTGACAGATATACGGAAAATATGATGAATCATTTCTTACCCCAAGGATATTATAAAAATAAGAATGAAAGTGGATGTGGTCTGGATATTTTAATCAAGAATATTTCTTTAGAGGTTTTATTAAAAAGAATAGAAATTACGTTTTTTAAAAATTATCAAACAGGAAATAATATCAATGAGCTTGAGCTTAAAACATATAAAAAAGCTTTTGACACTTTGAGCTGGTTTGATATTGCAGTAGACTCGCATGGCTCAGTCGATCTGGATTTTTCTGGTAAAGAAGGTTATTTTAAAATTGACGATGTTTATGTTTTATATATAATCTTGAAAAGAGAATACGATTATTCAAGAACCATCCCCCAAAAATCCTGGTTGAATGTAGAATCTCGTGAAGAAGCAAGTATAAAAAAGATTATTTCAATAATTCAAGATATTTATATAAAAAATTTATTTACAATTTTAAGTATTCAAAATTATTCTTACAAAAAAATATTAATGGATGACCCATATAAAGAAAAAAAATCTTTAGGGCAAGTAGAAGCAGAAATTGAGATTGAACTTAAATCTGCATATGATGAATTATCAAAAGAGCCGGAAGGTGGGAAGTTAATAACTTTGACTCAAGGGCTGAAAAAAGGTATTGGTAAAATATTTAATAAATACGTGAATTTACATGAAAAAGCCGTTAAAAAACAAATAGATAAATTTCTTAAAGAAAAAGAAATCGGGAAAATTCAGGTAAAAAACTTGATAAATGCAGTATATTTAAAAACTAAAGTTCCAAAAAATATTTTAGAGATTTATGTTAATTCAAGTAATCCTCAACCTCTCGCCTTTTTTATAAAAGATATGAAAGGTAAAATAAAATATGAAAAATTACAAGGAGATAGTTTTATAATTACTCAAGTTTTTGTTGATCCTCTCACAAAAAACACACAACTTTTTAAATTTTTATTTTCAGCACCGCAAATGATGGGGAGTGGAATAAAATATTCAAACTTATCAAGAATGTTACTTAATAATCAAGAATTAACTCAATTGGAAATTATAAATTTATTTAATAGTCTTCTTTTTAGTCATCCGTATAAAAAATATGTAGGTGAATATTGAAAAATAATTTAAGTTAACAATACCTGTTATATAGCTTCAATTTTAGTTTATTTTACTAAGTTACATAATTAGTATATAAAAAAATAAAATTGGGGAATATTTTACAGTTTTATTTAATTTAAATTATGTTTAGTCTCTAAATATTTGTTTTGCAAGATAATTTATTGTTTTAGTCTGGTTTTTATTACTAGAAAATTATAGAAATTTATGTTTATAGGTTAAGAACAAAAAAAATGAAGAATCTTTTATTAATCTCATCTATACTCAGTTTCATTCATAGCTTTTATTTACTTCTTACTTATCCAAAAAGCTTAATATTTTTAGTTTCTGATGCATTCGGGATAATTTTACTAACCGAGTATCAGAATATGGTAGCCAATGAAAGACCTCAATTTTCCATAAAAAAAATGATAGCAGGGTAATTCTTTAAGTTAAGTTTAAATCTATGTAAATTTTTAAAATAACTACTTACAGTAATGAAGAAGAACTAATATAATTCCGGTAAAATTTGTGTGCTAAATGGTTTAAACTTGGAGAAATAATGCATTATTATGATAAACATTGATAATTTGTTAAAAGATTTAGATAAAGAAATACCCACTTATTTACCACTTAGAAATTTTACCCTTGCCCGTATTGAGAAAGATTCAGGATTATATAAAATTTCAATTACTGATTCAATTAAAAATTCTGTTGATTATAATTTTATAGATAAAAGAGTTCTGACAGAGCAAGAATTCAGAGAGTTTTTCAAAGAAAATTATGAAAGTATTAATGATAAAATTTTAGTTTAAAAAGTTTTTTTTAATCATCCCAGAATTTCTCAAATCTCTTTGAACTCAACTGACTGTACAAGACAGTATTCTGAATATTTCGGTGTCCAAGATATTGCTGTAATGCCCTTGTATCAACGCCTTTATTCGCTAATTTATATCCGCAACTATGGCGAAGCATATGCATGTGAACCGGAAAATCAATACCAGATTTTTTACCAGCTCGGACAATAATTTTGTGTAAAGAAGATGGAGTCAGTGGTGTATCCCTTTCAGATAAAAAAATAAAAGGAGATTTTATTTTTGTTTCTTTTTGTAATTTTTTCAAAGCTCGAACCTCAACAGTACGAAGTGGTTGAACTGATGACAGACCATTTTTGCTCCGGTTTACGTGGATCAGGTTATTATTAAAATCAACCTGTTCCCACTTTAGTTCAATAAGCTCTGATACTCTCAAACCATGCGTATATGAAATTAGGAGCATTGTATAGTCACGGTGACCATACCGCCCCAAACCTCTTGCAGCTTTTAATAGTCTGTCAATTTCCTCTTCAGTCAAATACTCACGAGTCCGTTTTTCCAGATTCTTTGGTTTACGTGGTAACTTATTTTCTTTCATAACTTTCCATAAAATATGTATTTTATTGAATGTAAATTTTTGATGGATAGGAATACAGTAAGTCTCAGGTAATTTTTCAAATAAAGTAATTTACTATTTTATTGAAAGTTACAAAAATACTTATTGTATCCCTATAATTTTAAACATCTTGTTCCAAATCAATATTTTCAGATTTATATTGGTTAAGCATGTGAGACATAGCAAACAGAATGCTTTGAATATCCTCGGCTGTTTCTGTTGTAAGGATTTCCTTGCTTTTTTCCATTAATGTATCTTTTAATTTTTCAAACGGTGAAGCCTCAGTTTCATTACTATCAATAACAGAAGTGGAAGTGATACTTGATATCCTAGAAGAGCTGCTAATATTATTTTCGCTTAAATTTGGGACAGCCTTGTAAGAATCAGAACTCAGAACAGTAGTACCAATCATATCAGTAGTTGTTTGAGGTTCAGATTCTTCTGAGGGGTCAGGTGTTTTTTTGCTATTACTATATATAGTATATTCATCACCTGAATTTTTATCATTGCCAGCAGCTAGATCAGTTTTATTATTTTTATCTGGGCTGTCATTTTTATCTGATTCATTATCCTGTTCAGATTCTAGCTCGGTTTTTGGATTTTCAAATGAAACAGGTTTTGTTTTTTTATCAGAAGCTGAAGTAGGAGGTTTCTCTCTTTCTCGAATAATTTTAGCCAGACCGGATACCGAGTATTCATTATCTTGTAGCTTTTGTTTTTCTACATGAGTTGCTTTTTCCTGTATCAGTTCCACTGCCCGTAAAAATGTTTCAGAAACACCACTAAGCTTGGCTAACTCAGTCATAACATGAAATTTTTCAGATAAGAGGGTTTGTTTTTTACCAGACCCTTTTATTTTACCTCCAAGTTTTCCTCCAGCAGACATTTTTTCATTTGAAAACTCAGCGGATAGTAACGGTAATGATTCTA
>CAYRDV010000408.1:0-5665 GCA_964422885.1 uncultured Candidatus Sericytochromatia bacterium | reverse complement strand
AGACATTTTGTCTGTTGGCCCACAATATGGTTCACGTGTTCGCTCAAAATTTACTAAAGCTGTATTAATAGTTAGACCAATATCAAATACTTCTCCTGTACTGCTCATATGACCGTTTTTATACCAGTTCAGATATTTTTCCATCTGATCAAGAGGATCAAAGCCTCTTTTTTTCACCAGGCTTTCAGCAAGGCATAAAGCCATCGATGTATCATCTGTCCACTGACCTGGCTCCAATCCAAAGAAACCACCGCCCTGCATATCATTTATTAGTTCAAAAGTACCGGGTTTCATAAATTCCAGTGAAGTTCCCAACGCATCACCAACTGCTAAACCTAACAGGCAGCCTCTGTAACGTTCTATTGGTTCCATAATTTTCCTCTATCATGTATATTTTGAATCAATTATAAGATAAAGCTTTAAAAATTACATCCGTTTCATATCTAAAATTAGTTATTATGTAAGATAGTATTTATTTCCTGTTTTCCATTTTTTGCTGTTATTGTTTCCCTCATCCTGACTGCAACTATTACCCCGGATAAAAGGGTAATACCAGCAACCAGCCAAAGTGCTGCAGCCAGACCAAATAAATCAGCTGTAATTCCAGAAACCAGGGCACCAACAGCATAACCTGAATCACGCCATAACCGGTAAATTCCTACTGAAGAAGCTCGCCAGGACGGATGGGCCACATCGCCAATTGCGGCTAATAAAGTTGGATAAACCATTGCAGTACCAATTCCCAGAAAAATACCGCCAAGTGCAAAACCATAAAAACCAGATGATAAAACAGTAATGACTATTCCTATGGCCTGAATCCACATACCCAAGACAATCAGCCATTTTCGCCCGACTTTATCGGACCAGGCTCCAGTGAAAATCTGGGAAAAGCCCCAGACAGCCGGGTAAATTGCTGCCAGGGTTCCGATTTCCTTTATACCAAGACCAGCCAAGGTAAAAAATATCGGGAACAAACCCCAGGCCATACCATCATTTAAATTATTGACAAAACCAGCCTGAGTAACTGATGATAAATTTTTATCCTTAAAAGTAGTAAGGGAAAATATTTCTTTTTGGCTAAGTGTAGGTGTTTCTACATGATGAAGCTTTGCTTCCTGCTCAGCATGGCCCTTAGTTTCTTTTACGATAAAAATACTTAATAGTAATCCCATAACTACATAAACAATTCCGATATAAAAAGGTTCTGGCCTTAGAGCATAATTTGATGCAATATAACCAGTAGCCAGGGCAGAAACTGCAACTGCAAAATACCCGGCAAATTCATTCAGGCCCATTGCCAGGCCTCTTTTTTCAGGGCCAACGAGATCGATTTTCATAATAACAGTGGTGGACCAGGTTAGGCCCTGGCTGATACCTAAAAATAAATTGGCAAAAAGTACCCAGTTCCAGGATGGTGCCCAGATTAGTAAAAAAGGTACTGGTATCGCGAAGAGCCAACCCGCTACAAGAACAACCTTCCTGCCATATTTTTCGGAAAATCTTCCGGCAAAGTAATTGGTAAAAGCTTTAGTAAAACCAAAAACAACAATGAAAGAGAGAATTGCTGTTTTGGCAACCAGGTGAAATTCCTCTTCTGCAATTGGCGAAAGGATACTCCTTTCTAAACCAATCATTGCCCCGACAAAGGCATTAACCAGGACCAACAGGCTGAACTGGAACCAGTTTTCTTTCAGACCTAACCTTAAAGGTGAATTATTGTTTTTTTCTGCCAACATAAATCACTCCTTAACTGGTAAACCAGAAGCTCTCCAGTCTGCTACTCCTTCCTTTAACCTAAAAGCTTTGTAACCTTTTTGCTTTAAAAAATCAATGGCTTCATGGGACCAGACACAGGCAGCTCCCCGACAATAAGCAACAATATCTTTATCTTTGGGAAGAGATTTAAGCTTTTTCTCCAGTTCATTTACTGGAACAGAGCGGGCATAGGGTATATGGCCAGCAATATATTCATCTTTTGGCCGGACATCTATTACAATCACTTCACCGGTTTTGGCTTTTTTCAAAAGTTCTTTTTTGCCTATTGGTAATGCATTATCAGGACTGTTTAGATAATTGCTTAAAATATTCTGATTGGAAATCAAAAGTTTTTCGGCAAGAGTTTTTAATTGAGTATAAAAAAGCAAAACTGACTGCTCAGAAATACTATAAAAAACAAATTTCCCTTCTTTCCTTGATTCTACTAAGGCTGCATACTTTAATTCCTGAAGATGGGAACTTGCCAGCTTAATATTTATATGTGACTGTTTAGCAATAGTATCAACGGATTTTTCACCCTGGCATAATAACTCAATAATTTCTAATCTTTTAGGGTTAGAAATTGCCTTTCCAATCCGGGAAACCTGCTCAAAAAAAATATTTTTTAAATTATCCATAAACCGAATAACATTCGTATATTCTATAGAATATATGATAACATAATATTTTATTATTTTCAATTATTACTAATTTATAATTAAAAATAACAAATTTTTATACTTTATATTATTTTAATACTAAAAATATCTAATTAATATATTTTTTATTATATTAAACTTATAGATTAAATTTGTATTTTCTAAAAATGTAAACTATAATAAAGTTTACGGAATTGAAATCATTACCATTTTAGGTAAAAAATAAATCGGAAAGGATTCCCCAAAACTATATTTATTAATAATAAAGGAGAATATTATGTTTGTAGCCCGTTGGTCAATTGATGTTAAATTTGGTCATAAGGATGAGTTTATTGCCCTTCAGAAAGTATGGCAGGAAAATGTTGGAAATAAAATAGGCTGGGAAAGAGGAAAATACCGTGTTTTAAACGGCTCAATCGGAGCAGCTGAATCACGTTTTGAAATGGAAATTTCTGTTGATTCCCTTGCAGAACTTGAAACAGCCTGGGCAAAACTTCCTGAAATTGAAGCACACAAAAAATTTGGGAAAGATATGGAACCATTAATTGTTTCTGGAAGTAATAACTGGGAAATATTTCGTGTGGTTAATCTTTAAATTATTTAAAATGAAGTAATACTAAGCGCTTTACGCTGATATTAAGGTAAAAAGGAGCAATCATGAATCCGAATAAAGCATTGTGGGAGAAGGGTGATTTTACAGAAATTGCCGCTTTAATGCGTCAATCCGGGGAAGAATTAGTTAAATCTATTGGTATTAATCCTCAGCTGCGGGTTCTGGACCTTGGATGCGGAGACGGAACAACTGCTGTTCCTATGGCTAAGCTGGGTGCCGAAGTTACTGGAATAGATATTGCCCGTAACCTGGTTGAAGCCGGTAATAAACGGGCTGAAAAGGCTGGACTTACTAATCTGAAATTCCAGGAAGGGGATGCCTGCAACCTGGAAGGCGTTAGTGACCATACTTTTGATTTGACTATATCAATATTCGGAGCCATGTTTGCTCCGAAGCCTTTCGATGTAGCAAAAGAAAAGGTACGTGTAACTAAGCCAGGTGGCCGGATTGTAATGGGTAATTGGATACCAAATGACCCAACCTCATTTGTTTCCCAGTTACTGAAGATAAGTATGTCGTTTTTGCCTCCACTGCCAGAAGGCTTTATCAGTCCAATGACCTGGGGTGTGGAAGCTAATATTTTGGAGCGTTTTGGCCAGGCTGGAGTGCCACCAGAAAAAATATCAATGGTTAAAGATACCTTTTCTTTTAAATCAGTTGAAAGAGGCCCTGAACATGTAATTGACTTATTTAGACGATACTATGGTCCAACAATGAACGCATTTGAAGCAGCCCAAAAAGATGGAAAAGAAGAAGACCTTTATAACCAACTTCTGGAATTGGCAAAAGCACAGAATAAAGGGACAAACCGCAGTGCATCCATACCTGCTACTTTCATGCGAATAACTGTAAACGTTTAAATCAGGGTGTTGAAAAAGTAAAAAAACTAAGGGAAGCTCTTCCCTTAGTTTTTTTGTAGCATTTTTCCCTATGTTAATGAAAGTTTTTCAACAAAATACATATCAATCTCTCCCTTATTCTTTGCCATAATTTTTCCACGATGTATACAATTGAATTTATCTTTCACTAATTCAAAAGTAGCTCCGCTGATGTTTACTTTACCAGCTTCTCCGCTGCTTTCCATTCGTGACGCAATGTTTACTGTATCACCCCAAATATCATATGCGAATTTTTTAACACCAACAATCCCAGCTACCACTGGCCCTGAATGAATACCAATTCTTATTTCAAAAATTTCTTTACCTTCATTTTTTCTTTCCTGTAAATGAGTCAGCATGAATTGCTGGATCTCCAGTGCTGCGTTTACTACATCAATAGCGTTGGTTTTATTGGCAACAGGTAACCCTCCTGCACACATATAACTGTCACCAATCGTTTTTATTTTTTCGATATTGTATTTGTTAATGATGTTATCGAATGCTTTAAAGCAGGTATGTATTTCAGCAATTAGTTCGGCTGGTGAAAGCTTTTCAGAAATTTGAGTAAAGCCTTTAAAGTCAGTAAACATTACTGTTACTTCATTAAAATGTTTTGCGGCTGCACTTCCATTTGTTTTCAGTTCTTCTGCAATTTCTTTGGGAAGAATATTGAGTAACAATGCTTCTGACCTCGCCTGATAAAAATTTTTTTTATCAACAAAATAATAAACCATCAGAAAAATCAGAGAACCTACTCCTATAATATTGATTACAAAAAATAAATTTATTTGGCCGGAGGTTAAATTATTTTTAAACCCAATTAATGGTTGTAAAAAAGAGCTAATTGCCACCAGCAGGATATAAGCCAATAACCAACGAAGGGCATTGGATTGTTTATCGAAAAGCATGGAACCAAGTGGTGATATTAGTCCCCATAAAATAACTGCACTACCGTTTATAAATCCACCCAATGAAAGCATCAGTGCAAAAGGAAGCAATAAAATGAAGAGAAGCTGGCTAAACCTAAAAACATGATACTTGCGAGTAAGCCCGAAGTGAACTAGGCTTACAAGTGAAACGATAGAATAAGAGAAAGGAATCATTCCGGCAAGCTTTTCTCCGAACTGAATATACATAATTCCCCATCCAGCCCCGGCAAAAATGAACGGAATTGTACAAATGGCAAGAATTGATTTCTGTAATTTTATATCCTCACTATCGTCAGTACTTGCACCTATTAAGGCTAAGCTGGAAAATGCTTTTTTAATTGAGTAATTTTTCATATTATTTTATTATTAGTCGCTGATTATCTTAAGCTGGTTAGAATTTTAATATCTGTATTCTAACAACAAAAGTTATGATTTTTTTTAACACTTTTTAAATTATTTCCGTATATCTGACAACAAAACTATTAAGATTATAAATTTTTCGAAATTCCTAAAAATAAAACAACAGGTTCTGTAAACTCATTCCCGGCTTCGGAAGGAGCTTTTTTATAAACAGGGACTTTTACCTGGGTATTGAGGCTCAGGTTTTTATCAATGTTCCAGATAAAAGATAGAGAAGCACCAACCTGAAACCTTTCTGAACTATCATCCTTTATATTATGCCAAGCTGAAGCACTCTGGTAAAAAGTATCAATCTGCGGAATCAGAGTAAATGCTTTATTTAAACTGATTGGATACCCAATACCAGCAGCAAGGTTCCAGCCAGGAAAATAACCTTTACTATTTGAATATAAGCTCGCCTGTAACTGACCC
>CAYRDV010000407.1:0-5703 GCA_964422885.1 uncultured Candidatus Sericytochromatia bacterium | reverse complement strand
ATACGTGATAAATTGTTAGTGAATTGATAAACTATTATTATATAGTCTGATTTAATTTTTTAATATGAAATGTTATTTAGCCGATCTTGTTTATGATACTGTAGGGGATCATTATGTAGTACCCTTAAATATTGGTTATCTTGCAGCATATCTGGAAAATAAATTTAATAAATTATTAGAAATAAAACTTTTTAAATACCCAGAAGAACTTGAAAAAGAATTAAGGATTGCGCCCCCTGATCTTCTCGGTGTAAGTAATTATAGCTGGAACTCAAGATTGGGCCTGACTTTTCTTGATATTGCAAAAAGTATTAATCCACAAACTGTAACAGTAATGGGCGGGCCTAATATCAGGCTTGAGCCAGATGATATTAAGAAATTTTTACAAGAAAATAGTTTTTTGGATTACTATATTCCTCTTGAAGGAGAAGAACCTCTGGCTGCATTAGTTGAGGCTTTACTAAAAGGAGAAGAAAAACCTGCTCCTCCTGGTTGCGCAACTATAATTAATAATATTTTCTTTTATCAAAGCTGCGAATTAAAAAACAATCCTAAAGAGCTTGATATCCCAAGCCCTTATCTTTCAGGACTGCTTGATTCATTTTTGAGTAATCCTAAAATGATCCCTCTGCTGGAGACAAACAGAGGTTGTCCTTTTGGTTGTGTTTATTGTGTCTGGGGAATTAGTGCACTTTCAAAGGTCCGTTACAGGGATATTAATATTGTTAATGATGAAATTGATTATGTTTCAGAAAGGTCAAACGGACAGTTAAGCTGGATTTTTTGTGATGCCAATTTTGGAATATTGCCAAGAGATGTTGATATTGCCAGAAGGATAAGAGAAAAAAGAGATAAAAATGGTGTCCCTGTAAATGTTGTAACCTGGTCATCAAAAAACACTACTTACCGTAATATTGAGATTTCCAAATATCTGGAAAATAATCTCCAGAACAATGCTTTTATTGCTTTGCAGTCGGCTGATCCAAAGGTACTTGAGCTTTCAGGCAGGGGAAATATAAAATTTGAAAAACTTTTACAGCAGGTACAGGATTATAAAGACCGTAAGCTGGAGATTAGGACTGATCTTTTGGTCGGTTTACCGGGTGAGAGCTATCAAAGTCATATAGATACTCTGATAAAATCATTTGAACTTGGTTTTGATACTATTTCTATAAATAATATCAGGCTTTTACCTGGCTCTGAATATGAAACTGATAAATTTAGAGATAGATATAATATTATTACAAAATTTAGACCTATTTTTGGTGCTTATGGTCGTTATGACAGCAGAATTTCTGTTGAAATTGAAGAATCTGTTCGTTCTACAAAAGATATAACTGAAGTTGAATATAACAGTTTAAAAGTAATCCACTGGCTGATTTATTTTACCTGGAATACAGGTATTTTTAAGCCCGTATTGAAATTAGGGCAAAAGTACGGAATTAATCCCGGAGTAGTTTTAAATACAGTTGCTTTAACCAAAACCCCTGAACTTAGAAAACTGTTTGATAATCTTCTTTTTGAGTCAATGGAAGAATGGTTTGAGACAAAAGAGAAAATGCTTGAGTTTTATAATAAAGAAGAAAATTATCATGACCTGATAAATAATTTTATGAAGCTTAATTCTAAATATATCGCTTTGGTATATCGTGATCGAAATTTGTTAAATGCTTTGAAAAAAGAGATTGAATTTTTGCTTAGAGGAATGTTAAAAAATAATAACCCAGCTTTGGAAAAACTTGAAGAAATGATTAAACTCTCTGATTTATTGTTTTGTCATGATTTGCTCCAGGATGAGTTTCGGCTAAATATCCGTCTTTCCGGAGAAATGGCTGCAATTGTAACAAATGATTTAAGCCTCGAAGAAAAGGCGTTTGTTAATATGCATATTTACCGCCCTTCAGAATTTGTAAAAACATGCCGCAGTCATTTGAAAAATAATTATTCAATTCGTGATTTTACCTGGTTGATACAGGATGGCCTGGGTGGATTAGGCTGCCTAAAAAATAAGATAAGTGTTGCTGAATGAGCGTAAGGATAGAACACTGTTTCTAAACTTCTTTATGTTATACTAAATAATATTTTAATTATTTATTGTGTCATTTAGGTTAATAATATTCCGTTGAAATGATAAATACTGTTCTTTTGGTTGGAAGAGTCGGTCAGGCTCCCAGCATTAAGTATTATGAAAGTGGTAAAATACAGACCAGCTTTAGTTTAGCTGTTAACCGACCCAAAAAAAGCCATGATTTTGATGATATCACTGATTGGTTTAGAATTGAGATATGGGGTAGGTTTGCTGAAATTGCCAATGAATATATCCGGCGCGGAACTCTGGTTGGGATAGAGGGAAGGCTTGAATTTAAAAAATGGAAAGATAATTACGGAAATGAAAAAGAAACATTTGTAATTGTTGCTTCAAATTTTCGCCTGCTAAGCAGTAAAAATGATATAGAAATTCCTGCTGCAGAAAGCTGATTCAAAAAAATATTTAACCACAGATAAAAACAGATATTAACAGATAAAACAGATGTAAAATATATATATTATTAAATTCTTATCCGTGTTAATCTATTTCTTTATCTGAACCATCTGTGGTAAGAAATTAGATATTCATAATAACAGAATTGCAATATACTGACATTTTTTGAACATAGTAGAAAGGAAAAACAAAATGAAAATTTTAATGCTGTCATGGGAATTTCCACCAAGAGTAGTTGGCGGATTGGCAAGGCATGTCGATGAATTATCCGCAGCTCTTGTCAGAGCTGGTCATGAAGTTCATGTTGTTACTGCTGATAGCCCTGGTGCACCAGAGTTTGAAACATTTAAAGGAATTAAAGTTTATCGGGTAAAATCTTACCGCACAAAACATCTGAATTTTTTGGATGAAATCTATAATCTTAATCTTGGCTTACTCGAACATGCAATTCATTTATTAAGAACTGAACCTTTTGATCTTGTTCATGCCCATGACTGGCTGGTTGCTCATGCTGGTATTACTTTGAAAAGAGCATTTGGCACTCCCCTTGTTGCCACAATTCATGCTACCGAATGGGGACGCTGGAATGGTATTCATAATGAACTTCAAAACTTTATCCACAGTATGGAATGGCATTTAAATTTTGAAGCAAAAGGAACAATAGTTTGTAGTCATTATATGAAGGATCAGCTTGAAAGTATTTTTCACCTGCCATCAGATAAAATATCCGTTCTTCCGAATGGTATAGAAAGTGATAAATTTGATATTAACTTTGATCAATGGGCTTTCAGACGAAATTTTGCTGAAGATCATGAAAAACTTGTTATGTCAGTTGGGCGTATGGTTCCTGAAAAAGGATTTCAGATTTTAGCCGATGCTGCTGCAAGAGTTTTACCAAATTATAATAATGTCAGATTTGTAATTGCCGGTAAAGGTGGGATGCTTGATTCCTTAAGAGCAAAGGTTGATAATATGGGGTTAAATGACAGAGTTTGGTTTGTTGGTTTTATGAGTGATGAAGATCTGAATAAACTCTTTATTGTGTCAGATGTTTCGGTATTTCCATCATTATATGAACCGTTTGGTATTACAGCTATTGAAGGTATGGCTGCCGGAACACCTGTTGTAGTTTCTGATACGGGTGGTTTAGGCGAAATAGTTGATCATGGTTACACTGGTATAAAAACTTATGCAGGTAATCCTGACTCTCTGGCCTGGGGTATTTTAGAAATGCTTTATAATCCTGATTATGCACATAGTATAAGAGAAAATGCTTTTAAAAAAGTACAAAATGTTTTTAACTGGGATCTAATCGCTTCTGATACTGTTGATGTTTATCAGCATCTTATTTCCTGAGTTAACTGATCTTTTGGACAGTCAATAATTTAAAAATAAACGTTAGGCTTTAATTAGAAAGTATAAACTTAAAATTGGAGCGAAAAAATGACAGAAGGCTGGCGAAAAGCAGTTATTGTAGAAAATAAAACGATTGCCAGGGGTAGTAAATGGATCCGGCTTAAAGCTGTAGATGGTTATCGGATTACTTATGAGCCTGGTAATGTCCTTTCTCTGGGTATTCCAAATCAATATGGAGAAATAGTTAGCCATCCTTATACAATCTCAAAATCAGATCTTGAACAGGGGATTTTTGAACATTTATACCGGGTAATTCCGGGCGGAAAATTTACTCCAGTTCTGGCTAATTTACCGGTTGGCAGTGTGATAAATTTTCGGGGTATTTTCCATAATCCTATAATTAGAGAAATATCCGAAGGGGCAAACGCTTTTATCGGTATATCAACCGGAACCGGTATTGGCCCTTTATACGGTTTTGCTGAAAAAGCTTTAAACGAAAATATTTTACCAATACCAATTACCTTATATGCTGGTTTTAGAGATTCAAAAGACCTTTGCTTGGAAAAAGAACTCAATGAGCTTAGTGAAAAATATCTAAATTTTAGCTGCCAGATTACTTTTACAAATCCTCCTGAAAGCTGGCAAGGTTTAAAAGGAAGGGTTACTGAGTCTGTTCCCCAATTGCTTGATGATTTACAGAATACTCATTATCATCTGGTTGGAAATGGTAATATGATTGGTGAAATGATGTCTGCGCTTATAAAAGCGGGTGTACCTAAAAATAGGGTTACAACTGAATCTTATTTTAACCATAAGGGTAAATTAGATGTTGAAGAAGAAATTGTTGAACAGATTGTAAAAAGGTTTACCTGATTTTCAATTTGAAGCAAAATTTTAGATTGCAATTGTTTTTTATGATAAAATTTATGTATATTTTTATGAGGTTTTTTTGTGAAAGAATATAAAAACTTTGAGAGAATAACTATTTCAGTCCCGTCTTCACTTTCAATAGAAATAGAACAATTAATGAATGAATTAAAAATCTCCAAATCCGAAGTCTTTAAAATTGCTTTTGAAAAATTTTCTAAAGAACATAAAAAAGAAAAGTTAAGTAAAATTGCTCAATCAATGAAAAATGAATACAAAAAAAATAAACATCTTAGTGAATTTACAGAACTTGATAGTGAAGATTTTCAATGAGACGAAAAGAAATATGGCTGATAAATCTTGATCCTTCAATTGGAGCTGAAATAAAAAAGAAAAGACCGTGTGTAATTTTAAATGATGATGCAATTGGAATCCTGCCCTTAAAAGTTATTGCCCCAATAACTGATTATAAGGAAAGGTTTTCAATTGTTCCATGGATGGTTAAATTAAAACCGGATAATAAAAATAATTTAAATAAAGATTCTGTTATTGATTTATTTCAGGTTCGTTCAGTTTCAGAAGAAAGATTAATAAAAAAAATTGGTTCTATTGATGATAATGAATTAAATTTAGTAAAAAATGCAATTAAAGTAGTATTTGATATTGAATAAATTTATGAATTATAAAAAAATGAATTGTTTTAAAACTTTATTTTATTTATCCATTTTTTTTTCATTTATATTATTCCCTTTTGTTACTTATGCTTCTGCTGAAAAAACAACCCCACCAAAAGTCCTCCCACCGCCAGCCATCTCATTTTCATATGTTAACATTACTCTCATGAATCTAACCCCCGAGCAATATAAGAGTTGCAAGAGGGCCTCTTGCAAACAGCCTAACAAAGCGCTAATCTAAACTGTGGCCTCAAAAAACTCCATCAAGACCTATTTGGAAAACTCCTTTTACCATATTTACAACCGCGGTGTAGAAAAAAGAAA
>CAYRDV010000406.1:3838-5753 GCA_964422885.1 uncultured Candidatus Sericytochromatia bacterium | reverse complement strand
TTTCATCCTGTTGATATTTGTAAAATCAGGATCGCTGGATGCTCTTTTGGCATAATTCTTTTCCAGATTAATTGCTTTTTTCAGGCTGTAAAGGGCTTCACGAAAGCTGAGTATATGAACATATGAGCAGGCCAGATTATAATGTGCTTCAGCAAACCGGGCTTTTATTCTTACCGCTTTCTGAAAATCTTCTATGGCAAATTTGAACTTTTTTTCATTCAGATAAAAGGTTCCCCGATTAAAATAGGCAATACTATTGTCAGTTTCAACTTCTGTTGCTTTAATAAAGTCTCTTTCAGCCTCATCTTTTTGGCCGGAATTGTATTCTAAAATTCCTTTGTTATAATAAAAGGCCGAGTCTTTATCTGGCTTAACCTGGCTAAAATTTGCCGCCATGTTAAGGTTTTTTCTTATTTCCATATTTTACTCTTTTAGTAAAGTAATATTAATAATTCCAGTTTATCAGTATAATATACAAAAAAAATTGACTTTTATCAAAAACTAATATAATTATAATACATTTAATTATTTTAATATTAATGATAACGATGCCGAAGTTTTTTAATACTAATAATCTTGTAAGTTAAGATATGAACTGCAAATCTGTAAAATTTAATCTTTCTACCCGGGAAATAAAAGAGCTAAATTTTGATACCAAATTAGATTTTTCTGATCCTGAGGTTATTTATTGGGTTCATCTGGATTCATTTAATAATGAAAAAATTGAATCTTATATTAAAAAACTGGGATTACCAAATAATGTAATAAAAGATTTATCAGAACTTGAAACATTACCAATTGAAAAACATGATGAAGACTCATTAATCATTGTTGTTGAGTATTGGGAATGTAATTCTGATAAAGAACCTGAAAAACTATTAATTTATCTGACTGAAAAGTATTGCTTAACTATTTCTGAAGCTGATATTCCAGCTTTGACCAGTTTTAACAATACCTACAAAAAAGAGTTTCGTTTTGCTCAAACTCCCGGATTTATCTTATTTCTTCTTCTTGATAATCTTATTGATGATTATGCCAGTATGCTTACAAAGCTGGATAATTTTTCTGAAGATATTGATTTGAGTATTCAAAAAAATTTTAGTAAGGAATTAAATTATAAAATTCTTGATTTTAAAAGAACCTTACTTGTTTTAAAACGGGTTGTTGCATCAATCAGGGATATTTTAATGAGGATTTCCGGTAGACGTATCTCTGTTATTTCCGAAAGTTGCCGTTTATCTCTTGTCGATATTTATACCCATTCCCAAGCGCTTGTGATAGAGCTTGAAGCCTTACGGGAATTAGTATCAAATTCTCTAGATGCTTATAATACAGCTTTGACCTTTAAATTAAATGAAACGATGAAAGTTCTTACTATTTTTTCCGCAATAATCCTTCCGATGAGTTTTATTGCCAGTGTTTATGGAATGAATTTTCATATTATGCCGGAGCTTGAGTGGAAATATGGTTATTTATTTGCTTTAGGTTTAATGGCTGTTATTGCTTTTTTTCTTACGATCTATTTCAAAAAGAAAGGCTGGATAGAATAAATATAATTCTTGTATTATAATACCCTCAAATAATTACTGTTATTAAGCAGAGAACCAAAAAAATGATATCCCTCAAGAGAGAAAAAATGGAAAATAAATTAGAATTAAAAGACTCAAAATGGCTTGAAGAGTTAAGAGATAAATATTTGGCTGGTGAAGGTATTATGTTTATTCTTCATTCAAATGTTCTTGATCTTGTACCTTTTGAAAACAAATTTATTTCTCTCAAAGAGTTTCTGACAAAAGGCCTGCTGACAAAAAATAAGGATATTGCTCTTTATTATGATACCAGTGAAGGGATCAGCTTTTCTAATCCTGAAATGAAGAAAAAAAGTCCCACATTTGCTTCGAACGCAGCTCTAGAA
>CAYRDV010000406.1:0-3828 GCA_964422885.1 uncultured Candidatus Sericytochromatia bacterium | reverse complement strand
AAAATTTATTAAATCGGTAAATGTAAGGCAGGCTTTACTTGGAGAAGCCCCATATGATGATACATTACCAAAACATGCTGGTGAAGTTTTACCTCTGATGGAAAAGTTTTTGAAAATTCCCGGACAATGTACAGGGATTGTTTTAGGTTATGCTGAAACTATTGCCCAGACAGCTGAGATAAACTTTTTAACTCAGGAAGAAAGAGCAAACCTGATAACTTTTCAGAGATGGGCATCCGATCCGGAATTGCTAAATTCGGATAATTTAATAATACTGATAACCGAAAACCTTGCCGATATCAATCAGAGAATTGTTAAAAATCCGCAAATTTATCCTATAGAAATACCAATGCCTGAATTTGAAGAACGTCTGGAATTTATCAACTATATTCTTAATGACACAAAAATAGAACTGGAAATGTCTGTTGAACAGCTTGCGTATTTAACCGCAGGATTAAGGCGTATTCAGATTGATGGTCTTTTCAGACAGGCAAAAAAATCAAATAATAAAATTTCTTATAAACTGATTAAAGAAAAGAAAAAAACAATAATTGAAAATGAATGTTTTGGATTAGTTGAACTGGTTGAACCTGTTCATACACTGGAAAGCGTTGGTGGTATGGAATCAATTAAAAATTATCTGAGAAGGGTTGTCACCAACATTAAAAGTGGTAATTTCCGGCGTGTACCAATGGGTATATTTTTTGTAGGACCGATGGGAACCGGGAAAACATTTGTTGCCGAAGCATTTGCCGGAGAATGTGGCCTTACCTGCCTAAAACTTAAAAACTTCAGGGAAAAATGGGTTGGTTCAACCGAGTCAAATTTAGAGAAAATTTTAAATATAGTAAAAGCTCTTGGCTCTGTTTTAATCATTATGGATGAAGTTGACAGAGCATTGGGAGGAGGGGAAAATGAAGGTGACAGTGGAACATCAAGCCGTGTTTATGCCAAGATAAAAGCTTTTATGAGTGATACAGGTAATCGTGGAAAAATTCTCTGGCTGATCATGTCGAACCGGCCTGATAAACTAGATATAGATTTAAAAAGACCTGGCAGGTTTGACAGTAAAATACCTTTCTTTTACCCCCAAAATGCAACAGAACTGGAAAATGTAATAAAAGCCTTATTTTCTAAAAATAAAATTCATCATGAAATAGCTGATTTCACAAAAGTTACTGCAGCAACCCAGGGATACTCAGGAGCAGATATGGAAGCGATCATTTTACTTTCAGATGGTTTTGCCTCAGACGCAGGCCATGAAAAGGTTCTGGAAGAAGATTTGCTTAAAGCAGTTTTTGATTTTATTCCCAACAGAGATTCACTGACAATAGAATTTATGGAATACCTTGCGGTATTTGAATGTTCATCAAGACACATGCTTCCTGAAAGGTTTCAGAACCTCACTAATGAGCAGATTAATGAAAGATTACGTGAACTAAAGGAAACACTAAGATTGTAATCTTTATCCTGAACATCATTTAATCCCCAAAATCCTGTTCATGACAAGTAGATATATTCTTTTGACAAGAATCCTGTTAAACTTAAGATAATAAGTCCCCTAAAGGGGCCCCTGTTAGTATTAAATCCGGGATAAATCCCGGCCCCAAAGAATTTGGGGAAACTCCGATGTGAACATCGAGGTATTTTAATACTAATAAATTCCATGCAGAAGGTTGTTATTATTCATTTAAGTAAGTCAGAATCATGAGATTATATTACCTAAAATACAGTTTATTATTTTTATTGCTAATAGTTCTTAGCAGTTTTGTCAGTTTCTTTATAATCGATAAAAATGATAATGAACTTACATCATTATTAATTTTAAATCAGGCAATAGAAGACCCGATTGAGATAAACGATATAAACCGTGTCAATAGTGTTATTGATATATATACCGATAAAATAATAATTGAAAAAAATGGAGCTATTTATACCAGTAATTTTGGAAAAAAACAGCAGGACAGAATTAACGTGGCTCAGAGCCAACTGGAGAATTCAAACAACCTTTGGAAACCATTAATAACTCCTAATAAAGATAACCCAGCGATTTTATACTATAAGTCTCAGGAAATAAATTATTTTAATAAGATACTTTTGAGCGTAATTATCGCCTTATCTATCAGTTTATGTGCCTTACCTTTGATAATTTTTATGTTTCGTGATTTTTACAGCCTTTCTGATAGCATTGATAATCTTCAGCATTACCTTGATTCAACCAAAGAAAAACTTGAGAATATCAAAGATACCCAAACAGTTCACAATTTTGATAATACAAAAGAGGCAGATAAGCTTTATAAAAAACTGACCGAATCAAAAAATAAAAGAATTATTTTGCAACACGAATTAGAAAGGAAAAATACCGAAATCTTTACTCTTAAAGAAAATCTGGCTCAGTTAAAAGCCGATTTTCAAAATGCCAATGTTGAGAATAAAAACTTGGATGATGAAAAAACCAACTTTACAAAAAAAATATCTGCTAATGAACAGGAGCTTAAAATAAAAACCGAGGAATTAACAAAAGCAACTGCCAAAATAAAAGGCCTTGAAATTACCCTCAAAGAAATAAAAGAACAGTCAAAAACTAAGGAAGATGAACTACAAAAGCTTAAGAAATCAAAAATAAATCCAGATGAATATAATAAGCTTAAAGATGATAATAAAAAGCTTGAAAAAGATTTTAGTAATAAAAATGAAAAAATTAAAAACCTGACAGTTCAGTTAGATACCAAAAATAATAGTATTGAAGAACTCTCAGCTACTAATAAAGAAACGCATCTTGAACGAGTTAAAGCGGAAAATGAACTTACTAATTTAAAACAAAAAAATCTGAAACATAAAGAAACAATTGAATTACTAAAAAATGAAAATAAAGAACATAAAGCTGAAAATTTAAAACTTAAAGAGAAATCAGAAGAATTAAATGAGAGTTTAAACACTTTAATTATTTTAAACAAAAAAGGAAAACCAATTGACAATTATGAAATTGAAAAATTAAATGACCTGATAAACAAAAAAGACGAGCAAATTAACAAATTAAAGGAAGATTTCCGGAAAAAAGAAATTGAAATAAAAGAATCTACCCTGGATAATCTTGATAAGCTATCTCTTATCAAACGCTATGAATTACAGGTTAATGAACTTTCAAGAGAAATTTCTCAAAAAAATAGTATACTAGAATCATTAAATAACAGTATTGAAGTTAAAGACAAATCTCTTGAATCTTTAAACAAAAAGATTGAAGATTTTAGAGAAACATTTGGGGATGTACCATTAGAATTTAGATCCTAAATTCAAATATATTATCAGATAGTTATATAAATAAAAAAGAAGGAATAGATATGACTCAGGGACAAGAAATTTCAGGAGCTGAATTAATAAAAATATTTAACAATGTTCTTGGTAGTGGTAAAGAAACAGGGGTTATTAATGCCGAAAATCCTGATTTTAACATCCAAAGTAAAATTTTCGTTAAAGAAGGGCAGGTTGTTTATGGGACTTCTACTATGTATAGAGCCAGATTTGGCGATCTGATGATCAAAAAGGGTATTATTACGCCCAAAGAATTAAATACCGCTTTGAAATTGCAAAAGGAAGATCCTAATAAACCACTTATAGGTAATATTTTGGTAGAAATGGGCGTTATCTCCGAAAGAGTTATTCCTAACCTCCTTTACCATCAGATTGAAGTTGTTTTATATGAAATACTTTCCTGGAAAAAAGCAAAAATTAATTTTGAAGAATGTAACCTTGAAGATCATCCTGATTATAAACGCCCTATTTCAAGTAATGACAGTAAAGTGATTTATAGTGATTTAAGTAAACTTA
>CAYRDV010000405.1:0-5763 GCA_964422885.1 uncultured Candidatus Sericytochromatia bacterium | reverse complement strand
CAGAGGCCGTTTTGAACTATTTTTGAACCCTCTACCATTTTTTAATGCACCCTACTTTCTTCAGAAAAAACATTTCCCACTAAAAATAGGTTATAATGTTATTATGTAATTTTTATTTTTTTTTTAACAGCTTTATTTAATTCTTCGGTAATTTTTGGACTTTACATTAGTTCTTCTTAATTCATCAGGTTTTTAATAAATCTCAATTAATTTAAAAACTACGCAAATTAATTTTTTTTGAAAGGATTTTTTTTATGAACATTTACGTTGGATACTTACCTGATAATATGAATGACGAACAGCTTAAAGCAAAGTTCGCAGAATTTGGTAAGGTATTTTCAGCAAAAGTTATTAAAGACAGAGATACTGGTGTTTCAAGAGGCTTTGGCTTTGTTGAAATGAAAGATAACTATGAAGGACAACTTGCAATAGATGGTTTAAGAACCTGGGAAGTTGACGGTAAAAGAGTAAAAGTTAATGTAGCTAAAGAAAGAGAACCACGTAACAACAGCTTTTCCGGAAGATGGTAATTTAAATTTTTTAAAGGGCTATCATTTTATAGCCCTTTTTTTATTAGTATAAGGAGGCAAATATCTCTTTTGAAAGAAAAAAACAAATCTTTAGAAAATAAAATCACTGAACTTAAACAAATCGTAAAATCATCAGAAACATTTACTCCCAGAAGACTTAAAGTTATTTATAGTAATACTGAGTATAGGTTTAAAGATATTTTTGGAATAAATAATAAATATGTAGCTGAATTACAGGAAATAACCCTGGATTGTATCAAAATTTTAGACAATAACCTACCTAAAGAATCCTTTGATACTTATACCTTAAAATTAGAAGTTTTTTTAGATAATATTTTAAAAGAATCGTTGATTACTCAATAAAGATATTCAGGAAAAAAAATTCTTTTTTCCTGAAGAATTTAATCTTATTTCAGTTCCTTAAAATTCACAGATCCAATATAATCCATTTTACCGATATCTAGACCATTATGCCTAAGTATTGAGTAAGCGGCACAATAATGAAAATAGAAATTAGGTATAACAAACTCCACAAGATATTCTTCTCCTGTTATATATTTTCCAGGCATAAACTGTAATTCTATTTTGCGGTCAGAGGCTCCTGTAAAATCGTCCTGATTAAATTCTTTTAAATAACCAATTACTTTATTTATTCTTTCCTTTAATTCCTCAATGGTTTTTTCGTTATCCTCATGTTTAGGAGCTTCTTTACCAGCAAGTCTTGCTCCGGCAAATTTTGCACTATCACAAAATACCTGCACCTGTTTGGTAAAAGGAAATTGATCGGGAGCAAGACGGGCATTTAATAAATTTGCAATATCAAATTTCTTTGATTCAGCATAAGCAACTGCTTTGTCAATAATTACCTGAAAGTTTAATAACATTTTAGTTAGTTGTTGAATTGACTGATAATACATATTAATCTCCGTTTATATAATAATTTCAAGTTTATAATGATAAGTAATTATAATATTAAAAAATAATATTCCAAATTTTGTACAGACATGCCATGGCATGTCTGTACATTTATTTTCCCTCAACTTTTTCTACTACCCAAATTTTTATAATATGTGAAGAGCCACCTGCAGCAATGTATTTTCCGCCAGGACTAAAGGTAACAGTATTTACATTTCCAATGCCAGCACTAATATAACCCAATTCCTGACCTGTTTTAGGATCCCATAATCTGACAGTTTTATCGGTGCTTCCGCTTGCGATCATTTTTCCATCAGGTCTGAAACTAATCGAATTAATATTCCAGGAATGACCTTTAATTACCATAAGCTCTTTAAAGCTTGTTGCATCAAATATCCGAAGTTTTTTATCTGCTCCGCCGGTAGCAATATATTTACCATCATGGCTAAAAGCCAGAGAACTTATCACTCCATAATCCTTTTTAATAGTATTTATTTGTTTTGCCTTTTTTATATCCCAAATTTTTATTATTCCATCGGATGTTCCACTGGCAAGTATCTGTCCATCAGGGCTAAATGCCAGTGATTTTGTCCTGATCTTCCAGTTGGATTGATCTTTAATGTTTATTACAGTTGTACCTGTTTTTGCTTCCCAAATCTTTAATGTTCCATCAGAACTACAGCTTGCTATAAACCGTCCATTGGGACTAAAAAGAGCTTTGTTCACGCTCAGAATATGGCCTTTAAATGTTTTTAAAACTTCTTCTTTTTTTACATCCCAAATTTTTACTGTTCCATCATAACTACTACTGGAAAGTAAATTTCCCAAAGAATTAAAATCTACTGAATATACACTGTTAAAATGCTCAGATAATGTGGAAGCAACTCCTTCATTTTCCAAATCCCAGATTTTTACAGTTGAATCAGTACTGCCGCTTGCCAGTTTTTTACCATCATGACTATAAGCAATTGTCCAGACATCTTTTTTATGGCCTTCAAGAGTTTGAAACTCTTTTAGATGGTAAGGATATTTTTTTGAACATCCACTAAAAAATAAAATTAATATAAATGGTAATAAAAATAGGAAATTTTTTTTGAAGTAACTTGATTTCATATCTGCCTCATATCTAATTGTATACATCATAATATATGAACGAAAAAAAAATAGAAAGGTTACTATCTATGAAATTAATTTTATTGTGCTATTATTCCAGAGTTTGAAGGTAAAACTAGAACTCTTTTACACCAATACTTTGAGCAACTTCTTTCAGTGAATCCATATAGATACTTATATCCTTAAACTGAGCCATTATTTCTTCCTGAACTTCCTGTATAACCAGATTAAGTTTTTCTTCCGAAAAATCAAGTCCAGTGGCAAACTTTTTTATTAAAGCTTTTTCTTCAGTTGTAAAAGTATCTACGCAGGCAAGCATAACGCAGCTTTTTAAGAAAAATTGTTTTATTTCATCATTATTTATTTTTTGCTTTGCCTTATCTAAATCAAATGGTAAATCACCAATATTTTCAAATTTTTCAGTTCTTTTATCTGGAATATGTGAAATCTCTTCATAGAAAAACGCTTCAATATATTCACGCTCTTTTGGTTGGATACCATCAACTTTTGCAACTTCAATCAGACCACTGGTAAAATATACTAATGTATCCCAATCCAGTGCTTTTAGAGTATCTGACATTTATCCCACCTTTGCAATAAAACAATAACCCGGATTTATTTATTATATAGGCAAATAAAAAAAGGTAAAATAGCCTAAGCTGTTTTACCTTTTTTTAAATCTTGTTATTTTGCTACACCAGAAAATTTATCGGCCTTATCAAGGGCAATTGCCACTTCTCTGGCAGCTTTATCAATTACAGTTGGGGCTTCATCTGCATGTGCTGCCTGCCCCTGCCATTCTTTATCAAAACCACCGTTCCAGCGTGCCCATGTCTTATCAATTTCAGATTCTACAAAAAGTCTGTCATTAGGATTAATTGTAGTTGCATATTGGCCATTACCAGCAAAAAAATGATTATACATCAATGTTGATTTCAAAGCTTCATTATAAGTATTAATTGCTCTTTTCTTAGCATCATTTAACAGGCTTATTGATTTGATCTTATACCCTTCTATTGTTCTTAGCTGGCTTTGTACCTGTCCTTGTGACATATTTGGACGATTCTGGGATAACTTTTCACCAAGTTCTGCTGCTTTGGTTGCATAAAATTTGGCACCCCAGGCAATATCATTTGCCATTGTTCGTTCCTGCCGGGAAAGCATCGCATGATTGGCAATCATTTCAACCGCTTTTTGCGGTGTCTGAATTCTTTGTACTTCGTCTTGTAATATTTGTTGAATATTTGATAGTGCTGGTCCGGTAGGCGGAGTCTTTGCAGGTATTGCCGGGGTCTGAGGAGCAGAAGGCAATGTTGCTGGAACCTGCTGTTGCTGTACAACTGGTGCTGTGTTTGCCGGAGGGTTAGCCAAAGAAGAGGGAATCCCTCCTGAATTATTTCCTTGTAATGAAGCTGGTATACCCCCGCCCTGATTATTTTGCTGGGCGGGTCCGGGATTTTGATTGGCGGGAGCACCACCTATTCTGCCATAAAAAGGTGAATATTTAGAAACATTAGGATCAAAATTATTATACAATGGCTTAAACATTGTATATTGGCCTTTAAAAACATCATCTCCATAAGTGTAACCGGATTTTGTATTTGCAGCAGGTTGATTGACCGCCCCTTGTGGGTTTCCGGTCTGTGGTACGTATTGTGCCGGTTGATTACCAGTTACTTGCATTCCCACGGATTATTGTACTCCTGCTCCCATACCGCTTAATATCTGAGTTGCTCTGCCGATATTTGCATTAACAGCATTAAGAGACTGCATAAAAACTTCTGGTGCTGCTCTTAATTGGGTTTTGAAGAAAACAAAGCTTGTTTCTGTACTGCCACCAATCCAGTTTTTCCAGGCATCTGTTACCTGTTGTGAACCTTTGTTTCCCAAAGCTCCCTGAAATTTACCGTTTAATATGTCATTTACAGCCTGTGCATAAAGAGATTCATCATATACTGCTTTGGTATATTCCTGAGCTGTTTTAAGTAATTCCATTGCTTTAGATTTATGAGTCTGAACATCGCCAAGTTTATTTGGATTGGATTGTAATTGCTCTGCCGCATATGCAGCCTCCCTGGATTCTTTTTCTGCCTCTTTGGCAAATTGTTCTGCTTTCGCTCTGTAATCTTTAGCTTTCATGGCATGGATATTAATTATCTGAATTCCCTGATTAGGATCCTGAATATTTGCCAGATCTCCTGCAACAACACTATATGCAGCTTGTATATCTGTTCCTGGAGGTGGAGGAGGTACTGGTGTCCCAGCAGGTGTCACAACACCCATTCCCTGGTTTCCTGGCAAAGGCATAGTTTGAGGGGCACCAGTACCTGGGGCATTTTGGGCGTTTTCATCTTTTTTACCTATACCAAAAAGTCCCAAAATTCCGCCAATTACTTTAGCAATCAAATTAACAATAGTATTAAGGATGTTAGCAATAAGATCGATTATTGTACCGAAGATACCACCAAGGCTGTTTGCCATGCTGCTTACACCGGTTGACATCGAAGACATACCCATGGCTGCGCCGCCAACTGCATTTACTCCGGCTGCATATCCTGTAGTATATGGGGAAGGTCTATAACCATCGCCATAGTATGGATTTACCGGTTGCTGACCGTTATATCCTGCTTGTTGAGGTCCAGAGCCATATTGTGGCTGATATTGAGTTGGCCCTGCTGGATTAACACTTGTCACTCGACATCTCCTTACAAAATTATTAGCTTAACTATACAAAATATAGAATATATTTGGGTTGCACTTGCTTATCTTAAACTAAAGTTATATTAAGCTTTACCTTTTAAAAATATATCATAAAATTCTGCAAAAAGCCTCTATGTCCATTATATAAGTTTTTTTATCTCTCGTATATTGTATGTAAATGTTTATAACTTTTGTTAAGAATTATTTTCGGTGGCACTGGTCTACTACTATTGAAAAAATGGATTTTATGATCAAATGAATTAAGTTTTTCATCTATTTCAAAAAAACATTGATTATTTCTTCATCCATTGATAACATTTTATTGAAGAGCCTTTCTTGACTTAAATATTTTGCTATTTCTAGTCTAATAAGGAGTTTCATTTAATACAATATTAAAATTTAATTACTTGCCATTCATTATATATAATGTAATTTTGCAAAATTAATTTTATTAAGGAAAAATAAAAAAATAACTTATAAAATTTAATTGTCGGGGCGACCCGGC
>CAYRDV010000404.1:0-5770 GCA_964422885.1 uncultured Candidatus Sericytochromatia bacterium | reverse complement strand
TAATGCGAATTATCAGAAAAAAAATTGATCTTTATCAACCTCATATTTTTTAATTTAAGTTATAAAGAACTGAGCTTTAAAAATGATATAAAACATTATTTAAATTGACTAATATCAATAACTAATAATACTTTTACTGTTAAATTATTTCTATATATTAAAATTTAATTGCTAAATTATGTTAAAAGAACTAACTTTATTAGAAAAACAGGAAAATTATCTTAATGGAATTGAGTTAAACAAATTACTTAGTAATTTTTCAAATAATGAAATAGAAGAATTTAATAATTACATAGAGCTTGCCTGTTTTGAACCTGAATTTACCATAGTAAAAGAGGGTGAAAATGACCAGGATATGTTTTTTATAATAAATGGTACAGCCAGAATTTTTCGCTCTATGATTGATCTTGGCAGCCTTTCAGCAGGAGACTATTTTGGAGAACTGGCACTGATAAATAATCGTCCACGCTCAGCTACGATAATTTCAGAAACTAATATTAAATTAGGTAAATTATCCAAAAGTAAATTTGAATTAATGGTAACAACTCAGCCCATTTTAGCAATGAAATTTATCAGAGCAATGTTTGGGAAAATTGGGACTCAGTTAACTGAGATAACTGATAGTATTGGGCATTTGCTATCCCAACGCTCATTACCCAGACATTTAAATGTTAATGTAAAAATTAACGGAAATCAATCGGTTGTAAAAACAGGAACAAAGGTGGGTTCATTATTACCTGAAAAAATCGCTTGTTTCCCTGTTGTATCAGCTTTAATAAATAATAAAGCTGTATCTCTTTCAACACCTGTTACATTTTCCTGTGAAATATCACCATTAACAACTCAAAACTGGGAAGGAGAAAGAATTTACCGGCATAGTTCAGTTCTGTTACTTTTTGAAGCCGCAAGAGAAATAGGTATATTAAAAAATTTAAAATTGGGTGTTTCTTCAGGAAACATGCAATGGATCGAAATACTTAACCCTGATAATATAGCAAGAAAAAAGATAGCTAAATATTTATTGGATAAAGTAAAAGAGTTAATTCAAAAGAATCTTCCTTTTCGTGAAGAGTGGTGGTTTAAGGAAGAAGCCGCTGATTACTTTAATGAAAATGGTTTTATTGAAGCAGCAAACCTTTTACATAACAGAAGAGAAATGACTGTACCTATGATAAGCTGTGGTAAAGTATATGCTTTGGGTTTTGGTCCATTAGTATCAAATACCGGATTAATTGAGAATTTTGAGCTTATTTCCAATAATGGTGAGTTAATTTTATCAGTTGGAAATACAAAAAATGAGTTACACCAGATGACAAACTCTTATTCTTCAGTAATGAACGAACCAAATAAATGGTTAAATTCTTTTGGGCTTACAAGTGTAGGAAGTTTTAACCAGTTTTGTATTGATGACGATATCTCAAAAATTATTCATGTTGCAGAAGGTTTTCATGAAAAGAGGTTAAGTAGTATAGCTGATATTATTGCTCATAAAGAAAATAAAATTAAAATAATTTGTATTGCAGGACCCTCTTCATCAGGTAAAACAACATTTATAAAAAGACTGACAATTCAATTACAGGTAAATGGAATAACTCCCTTAAACCTTTCACTTGATGATTATTACCTGGATAGAGAACTTATCAAAAAAGATGAGAGCGGGAATTATGATTTTGAATCCCTTTCTGCTTTAAATATAAAATTATTAAAGTCGCATCTGGAAAAGCTTAATAATGGAGAAAGTATTAAAACTCCAATATACAATTTTTCATCAGGCAAAAGTATTATTGATGCAGGTCAGGAAATAATACTTACAGGAAATGATGTTCTGTTAATTGAAGGTATTCATGGTTTAAACCCTGCTTTAATTGATAATATTATCCCAAAAGATGAAATATTCAGAATCTTTATTCAACCTATGATTTCGCTTCCACTTGATCATTTGATAAAAGTAAATCCATCAGATTTAAGACTTTTAAGAAGAATAGTCAGAGACAGATATCAGAGAGGATTTAGTGCTGAGGAAAATATTATGAGGTGGGAGTTTGTCAGAAAAGGTGAAAGGGAAAATATATTCCCTTTTATAAGCCAGGCAGATGCAATATTTGATACTTCTCTTGTTTATGAAATTTCAGTTCTAAAAGTATATGCCGAAAGATACCTTCAGGAAGTTCCGGAAAATCACCCTGCTTTTACGACTGCGTTCAGATTAAGACAGCTTATTGATAATTTTATTACGATATATCCTGAGCATGTCCCACCAACTTCTATACTACGTGAATTTATTGGCAATAGCGGCTTTAAGTATTAATAGTTTATGAAAAATTATCAAATATAAAATTTAAACTTCATTATGATGAAAAGTTTTTTTAATACTCCTTTAATGTTCAATTATTTATTATGAAATCAGGTAATTAAATAAAAGGAGAAAAATTATGAAAAGAAATTTTTTGTTAATTTCAGTGATTTTAAGTGGCTTTGCTATCTTACCAGCTTTTGGAAAAGAGGATAAGGACGAAAAAAGTAAAGAGAAAAATGAAGCAAAGTTTTATGGATATATACAAAAAATGCCAAAAGAAAGAACAGGTATCTGGCAAGTTAAAGATAAAAAAATCAAGGTGGATAAAAAGACAGAAATTGATGAAAAATACGGTAAAGCAAAAGTAGGTTCTTATGTTAAGGTAGAAGGTTTCATTGATGATAAAGAATTTTTTGTTACCGAAATAGAAGTAAAAAAAGCTAAAGATGAGGAAAATGAAAACAAAAAGGAGGATGAATAAAAATGAATATAATTCATTTACATTTATTATTGACACATTTACCTGTTCTTGGAATATTATTCGGCCTTTCATTATTACTTTATGCAGTAATCAGAAAAAAAGAAGAGGTTAAAAAGGTTGCATATATGATATTTGTTTTATCAGCTTTAATAACCATACCAACTTTTTTTACAGGCGAAAATTCTGAAGAAAAAGTTGAAGACCTGCCTGGAGTTTCTGAAATAATTCTGGAAGAACATGAAGATACAGCCAAAGCAGCAGCTATATTAACTTATCTTTTGGGAGCATTGGCGCTTTTTGGGTTATTGGGAAAATGTTCTGAAAAAAGGAAAACTACAATGATGGCAGGCATTTTGACCTTAGCTTTTGTAACTGAATTGATTATGGCAAAAACAGCAAATCTGGGAGGGCAAATTAGACATTCTGAAATACGTAATACTGCTACGAATCAGGATACAGGTGATCAGGAAAATTCAGAGGAAGAAAAGGAAGAACATTAAGTTAAATTAAGGTTGATGAAAATTTTCATCAGCCTTTTTATGGAGAAAGATATGAGAGTATTAATTGTAGAAGATGAAAAAAATCTAGCAAAAGTTTTAAAAAAAGGGCTTGAAGAAAGCGGTTTTGTTATAGATATAGCATCAGATGGAGAAGAAGGCTTTTATATGGCAAATGAATTTCCATTTGATGCTCTGATTCTTGATATCTCATTGCCAAAACTTGATGGTCTAAGTATTCTAGGTAAACTTAGAGAAAAAGGTTCAAAAGTTCCGGTATTAATGCTTACTGCAAGAGCTGATGTTGCGGACAAAATAAAAGGATTAAATACAGGAGCGGATGATTATCTGGCAAAACCATTCGATTTTGCGGAACTACTTGCACGCTTAAATTCTCTGCTAAGAAGAAGTAAAAACACCCCCTCACCAGTTATAAAAATCTCGGATCTTGAAATTGATACTAATGCAAGAGAAGTTTGCCGTAGCAATAAGAAAATTAAATTATCTTCCAGCGAATTTAATATTCTTGAATACCTTGCTTTAAACAGAGGTAGAGTTATAAGCAGGGCAGAGCTTACGGATCATATCTATAATATTGATTTTGACCTGGATAGTAATATTATTGATGTATATATTAATTACCTCCGAAATAAAATCGATAAAGGTTATATAAAACCACTGATTCACACTATCCGTGGATCAGGATATATACTGGCCGAAAAGTAAATGAAACTATTTCTTAACTCTTTAAAAGGGAGGGTGATTAGCTGGTATTTTATTTCAACATTATTTTTACTTACAATTATAAGTCTTTTAACTTATCAGGAGGTAAAAGAAGCAATCTACCAGACTATGGATGAAACTCTCCATTCTAAACTACAAATTATTACAGGTCTTTTACACAAGGAAGGAAATGTGCTGGAGCTGGAACTTTCAGAAACAGTAAGTGGAGAATACTCAATTCCCCGTTCGGGCCATTATTATAAAATTGTAATAAACAAAAATGAAACAATTTTTTCTCCTTCACTTGTATTTAGAAATTTTAGGTTTATTCCAAACACTAACAAAATTTTGAATAACGAAAATAAGGAGAATTTCTATTTTTCAAAAGGACCTAATAATGATTTCATAAGGGTTTTACAAAAAGATATGGTTTTTATGGGAAATACTGTCCAGATATTTATTGCAGAAAGCATAGAAGAAAATCTGAAGGTCCTTAAAAAACTTTATTTCTTTCTTTTGGCTGTTGTTCCTGTAAGCCTTTTAATATTTGGTATTTTTGCATTTTACATCACAAAAACCTCCTTGAAACCACTTGAAAAGTTTTCTGAAGAGGTAAATAATATTTCCCATAAAAATTTAAGTAAACGGTTAAATTTAAATGAACAGATTAGTGAATTAGAACAACTGACTTTTTCCTTTAATAATATGCTTGATAGGCTGGACAGGGTTTTTACTCTTGAAAAACTGATTGTTTCCGAGGCTTCTCACCAATTAAAAACCCCTGTTACGGTAATTAAAAGCTATTGTGATGTTACTTTATTAAAAAAAAGAGAAATAGAAAAATACATTGAAACATTAAAAATTATCAAAGAAACTTCTGAAAATATGAACCAGCTTATAAATAATATGCTTACACTTGCCAGACTTGATTCAGGTATTTTAAACAGGGAACATTTGAGAAAAATTTATTTAAATGAATGTGTGGAAAATGCTATTTTACTTTCAAAAACCCTGGCTGATAAAAAACAAATAAATATCAAATTAGATACTCTTGAGAAAGTTTCTGTTTTTGGAGATAAGGAAAAACTTTCAGAGGCAATTTTAAATATTATTGAAAATGCAATTAAATATAATCATAATAATGGTTCAATTGAAATAAAACTTAAGGTTATCAATAATTTAGCATGTTTAACCATATCTGATACAGGTATGGGAATAAAACCTGATGATTTAAAATATATTTTTGACCGGTTTTACAGGTCAGATTCTGTTAAAAATGAAGAAGGAACAGGCCTTGGATTACCTATTGCAAAGGCAATAACAGAGATTCACCAGGGAAATATTTCTGTTAAGAGCGAGTTTGGAAAAGGTACAACCTTTATAATAAATCTTCCTGTATTCAATGAAAAATTTTAGTAGTCATATCATTGAATAACTCTTTTTCATGCTCCTCTATTTTGGAAAGCATGTTCTAATATTTCTTTTACATCCTGTTCACTTACTTTTGAATACTCCAGATACCATTTGCTGACATCATATAAAAAGTCTATTTTTCTTGGACATATTAATTGATCAACTTTTTTTTCGATTTCTTTGCAAACAAGTTCTCCGGCAACAGGAACAGCTACAATTAAAAAATGGGGATTAAGTTTTTTAAGAGCATCAATTGTGGCATTAATTGTAGCTCCCGTTGATAAACCATCATCAACCAATATAACAGTTTTACCAGCCATCTCAGGTACAGACTGGTTATTTCTATAATAAGATTCTGTA
>CAYRDV010000403.1:0-5791 GCA_964422885.1 uncultured Candidatus Sericytochromatia bacterium | reverse complement strand
GATTAACAATAATGTAATGATTGTAAAGAAGGAACCTACCTAATTCCTAATAGAACATAATGTATAGCTGATTGTTTCCTAACTAATTGTATTTATACAATTATTTTTATTTATAAATTAATTACCTTTTGTTCAAACTTTAAAATAATGAAAGCACCGGTAACAAACCCATCAAGGTCTAACTGGGAGGAATTCATTCTTCATAAAGATGCTGTCCGAATTGATTATATTCATGTATTTAAAAACTACCTGATAATTTATGAACGGGAAAAAGGGATGAAAAATATCAGGATAAAAACAGATTCTTTTGAAAAATACATCAGTTTTCCTGAACCTGTTTATACATTTACACCAACCAGAAACAGAGTTTATGATACTAATATTCTGAGATTTCACTATACTTCTCTGACAACACCTGATTCTGTTTATGATTACAACCTTGATACTGATACATTTGATTTATTGAAAGAATATGAAGTAATCGGTGGCTATGATAAAAACAATTACCAGGCAGAAAGAATCTTTGCCAAAGCAAATGATGGTACTCTGATCCCTATATCACTGGTTTATAAAAAGGGTATCGCTATGGATGGTACTAATCCTTTGTACTTGTACGGTTATGGTTCTTATGAAGTAAGTATTGATCCTAATTTTTCGTCCAACAGGCTATCACTTATTGATCGGGGATTCATCTTTGCCATAGCTCATATTCGGGGTGGGGGAGATATGGGAAGACAATGGTATGAAGATGGAAAATTTTTACAAAAGAAAAATACTTTTACTGATTTTATTAATTGTTCTGAACACCTGATAAATGAAAAATATACCTCTTCCGATAAGCTGGTAATTATGGGTGGTAGTGCCGGAGGCCTTCTGATGGGAGCTGTAACAAATATTAGACCCGATTTATTTAAGGCTGTTATATCACATGTACCTTTTGTAGATGTAGTTAATACAATGATGGACCCAACTTTACCTTTAACTGTTATCGAATATGATGAGTGGGGAAATCCAAATGAAAAAAACAATTTTGATTATATAAAATCCTATTCACCATATGATAATGTTGAAGAAAAAGATTATCCCAGTATGCTCATAACAGCAGGATTAAATGATCCCAGAGTTGGTTACTGGGAACCGGCAAAACTGGTAGCAAAGCTTAGAAAAATGAAAACAGATGAAAATATACTGTTATTAAAAACCAATATGGGTGCAGGTCATGGTGGAGCTTCAGGCAGATATGATCACTTAAAGGAAATTGCTCTTGAATATGGTTTTATCCTTGATTTATTTGGCTTTTCTAATTAAAAATACTTAGCCACAGAAAAAACAAAGTGTTTATCCGTGGCTAAAAGTTTATTCAATTATCAACCACATTAGGTATATGGTGATAAATATATGAACATGAATTTATTTTGTGATAATTTTTATTTACACCAAGCAATTTACTGATAAACTGCCAATCCTGATTATAACCATTACAACCAGCCCAGCTTACGTTCAAATTTTTTTTATAAGCAAAAGAGCCTGTACTGCAGAATGATTCTTTAAGCTCAACACTTCTAAACTTTTGCTTATTATCATAAAAAACATAATCATCCCAGTAACACCAGTCATAATCATCTATACCATTAACAATGGATGTCAAATGGCGTTTTCCAAAAGTATCATCACTATCAAGAAAACAGATAATTTCTCCACAAGCATTATCAATAGCAGTCTGCCTGACAATACCAGAGAACATTTGTTGCTTCTCTATTTTTATAAATTGTATATCTTTATTCCAGCTAAAAAGCCTGTTATAAATCTCTTTGCTTTTATCACACCCGTCAGAGCATATTACCAGTTCCTTTGATTCTAAGTCCTGCTGAATAAAAGATTTTACAGCCCGGATAAACTTATAATCTCTGTCTTTGGCACATCCAGGATAATTACCAAGATATACAGGCATTATCACCGAGATTTCTTTCATTATTTAAAAAAGAGATTGAATTGAAGCTTTGGACCATTCAATAATAGAAAAAGCACCTGGGATTACTGAAAATAAGGTAAAAGTACCGATGCCAAGCCATAAAGTACCAATTGCGGTATAAACAATTACAATATTAGTGGAAAATTTCCCCATATCATTTGTAATAGTAAAGGAAGATTCTTTAAGATACATTACGGCAATAACTCTCAGGTAATAATAAATTGAAAGCATACTATTGACCAGGCCAATAAGAACTAAAACATACATACCCTGGTTTAAAGCACCAGTAAAAAGATAATATTTTGCAAAAAAACCTCCGGTTGGAGGAACACCCATTAGTGAAAACATAAAAATACTCATAGTTATTCCGATTAAAGGATATTTAAATCCAATTCCGGCATAATCATCAGTATTTACAAATTCTTCACCTTTCTGGCTAAGAAATGAAATACAGGCAAAAATTCCCAGGCTGCTTACCGAATAAGCAACAAGGTAATAAAGTATGGCATTCGCTGACTGATTACCAGGTGAGTTGGTCAGGGAGGCAATACCAATTAAAAGATATCCTGTATGGGAAATACTGGAATAAGCGAGCATCCTCTTGATATTATCCTGGGTAAAAGCAAAAATATTACCAGCAAACATTGTAATTACACTAATTATGACAATTATGTCTTTCCAAGAATCACGCAAATCAATAAAACTAACCAGAAAAAGTTTTAAAAATAAAGCAAAAGAAGCAGCTTTTACCGCGCTAATCATAAATCCGGTAACAGGAGCTGGTGCGCCTTCGTAAACATCAGGAACCCAGACATGAAAAGGTACTGCTGCAACTTTAAATAAAACACCAACCAGAATCATTAATACACCAATCATAGACAATTTGGCAGAATTAAAAGCCCCTGCTGAAGCTAATGAATCCTTAATATGTAATAGAGATGTAGTTCCTGTAGTACCATAAATAAGAGCTATACCATATAAAATAAACCCCGCACTGAAAGCGCCAAGAAAAAAATATTTTAATATTGCTTCATTTGATTTTAAATCTCTCCTTCTAAATCCTACTAATACATAAATAGAAATTGACATAATTTCTAAACCCAGAAAAAGTACAAGTAAATCTCCTCCGGAAGCCATAAGCATCATTCCTGTTACGGCAAATAATACCAGTGAGTAATACTCACCATGTTCAATATTTTCACGTTTTAGATAACCAACAGAAGTAAAAATGCAAATACCAGCACAAAGAAGGAATAATACATAAAAAAACATTGAGAAATTATCAACGACAAACATCTCATCAAAAAAAGAAAAGCGAAACCCTTCAGGCTGGCTTTTCCAGAGTGTAACAGTACTTATTGTAGAGAAAGCTATTCCCACAAGGGATACATATGCAAGAATCTCTTTATTTTTTGTCAGGGTAACCTCAAGCAACATTACAGATATAGCAAAAATAACTATTAGTCCAAGTGGAAGAAATGGTAAAAAATTATTCATTAAATATATGTACTCCGATTATTCATTAGTTGGAAGGATACCAGTATTAAACAAAACTTTGTCTGTTTGCAAAAATTTTGTGCCTGAAGAAACTGGTAACATCAGATTTTCTTTCCGGCGACTAAAAGCAATTTCCTGACTGTTTATAGATTTTGCGTGGATAAACTCTATATATCTACGTACAGTTGGTTCAATTTTATTTAAAAAGGGCTGTGGATAAACACCAAGAACAACAATTAAAAATACAATCGGTAAAAGAATAACTGCTTCGCTCTTTTTTAAATCTTTAAATTCATAAAGGCTATCATCCTTAATTTTGCCAAACATAATTCTTTGGAACATCCAAAGCATATAGACAGCACCAATAATAACCCCTGTTGCCCCCAAGGCCGAAAACCACGGATTATTACCAAATACACCCAGAAAAATTAATAACTCACCAATAAAACCATTTAAACCAGGTAAACCAATTGAAGAAAACATCACAATCATAAAAATAGTACCAAATACAGGAATAACCTTCATTAACCCTCCTGTCTTATCCAAAAGCCTTGTTTTTATCCTTTCTTCAAGGAAAGCAACCAACAGGAATAAAGCACCCGTTGAAAGGGCATGATTCACCATGTGAAAAACACTGCCCTGAAGTGATTGTAGATTAAACGCAAAAACACCT
Organism: uncultured Candidatus Sericytochromatia bacterium; assembly: GCA_964422885.1. Lineage (GTDB taxonomy): Bacteria > Cyanobacteriota > Sericytochromatia > UBA7694 > JACMQJ01 > CAYRDV01. The sequence continues at coordinate 1,649 of CAYRDV010000403.1, read as the reverse complement.
AATATAATATAACCAAGATGGCTGATTGAAGAATAGGCAATAAGGCGTTTCATATCTTTCTGCACAATCGCAATCAGGCCTCCATAAATAGTACCGATTACTGCCAAAGTCATCAACAGATTTGAATACTGAGAAAATGTAACAGGAAAAAGAGGAATTACAAAACGAATCATGCCATAAACCCCAAGCTTTGCCATTACAGCAGATAATAAAACTGTTGCTGAAACAGGTGCTTCGGTATATGTATCAGGTAACCAGGTATGAAAAGGAAATAAAGGTGCTTTTATAGCAAAAGCAAGTAAAAACAAAAAGAATAATAATGGAGCAATACTACCACTAATATTTGTATTATAAAGTTGGATTATGTCAAATGTATAAAAACCGGTTTGCAAATAATGATGGTAATAAATGTACAAAAGAGAAAATAACATTCCTAAAGAGCCAACCATTGTATAAATAAAAAACTTAATAGTTATAGCAATTCTCCTGGTTTCGCCCCATAACCCAATCATAAAAAACATTGGAATCAGCATCAGTTCCCAGAAAATATAAAAAAGAAACATATCCAGAGAAATGATTGAGCCAATCAGAAAAGCTTCAAGAAACATAATACTGATATAAAAAGTTTTTTCTCTGTTTTTAATAGTATTCCAGGTGCTTAATATTGCAATTGGGGTAAAAAAGGTAATTATCATTAAAAGAAATATACTTATACCATCTATCCCTATTTTATAACTTATTCCAAGTTCCTGATTCCATGGAACATCAACGACAAACTGAAATCCATCGGTATTTTCAAAAAGCTGAAAAATATAAAGTGAAATAAAAAAATTCATTAAAGTAACATAAAAAGAAAAAGTTTTAATTGCTTCTTTTGAATTTGATGGAATAAAGAAGGTAAGAAGTGCCGCCAGTAGAGGAAAAAAAAGCACCAGGGATAAAATTATATCCTTTATATCCATTATTATTACCAAACCTACTAAAATAATCTGTAAATAGTACTATGTATTAATGATGGGAATTTTATCATAAGCATTACTACTAGTATAGTGCTATATAGTGCAAGGCCACACTTAAAATTAGTATAAGAGTATGGATTCCTGCCTCCGCAGGAATGACATGTCACTCCTGCGGAGGCAGGAGTCTAATTCATAATCTTTAATGTAGTTCAGTACTAGTTTTTGTAGATATTAATTCAGGTGTTTTAAATTCCTTTTTATCCATTTATATTTCAATAATAAAAAAATGGAGTAAACACAGCTATTTTCAGGTATTTAACTATTTATTAATTAGAGCTTATCTATATAATAAGAATCTTTAAAAATATTTTTTCTATAAATATTTTATTAAGAGATTATATTTATAGAAAGAGGTTATTAAAATGTCCGGCGATTTCACAAATTTTAATTTAATGGTCAGAGCATTAGATACAAATAAAGATACTTTTATGGATGAGTTAAAGGCATCACCAGACATTTTAGCAAAAGTAGATACCAGCAAAGATGGAAAAATTAGCCAGGATGAGCTTGTTTCTGCTTTAAAAGCTGACACAGTTGTAATTAAGAGCGGAGTTATTAGTGAGGGTAAGCCTCTTAATGTTTTCACAAAAGATCTTGACACTTTACAAAGTGTAAATTCCATCGCAAAAA
>CAYRDV010000402.1:0-5791 GCA_964422885.1 uncultured Candidatus Sericytochromatia bacterium | reverse complement strand
AACTTTATAATTAAAAAGGTTGAATTTTATTTTTTCCCATTCCAGATAATACTCAAAGATTCTGGGAATCATTAGAATCTCATCATGATTATCTAGTAATGATTGAAGAAGTAGAGAACCGCTACGCCCAACTGGAAATAAGACAACAAAATTAATTTTTTTAGTATCAAAGTTTTCGATTAAATCTTTTGCATAGTTTAAAAACCCCTGGTAATCATCCATATCAGATTACCCCACGATAAAAGCTATTATGATTACTAAATCTATTTTTTAAGAATCCTCCCCAACCCTCCCTAACATCCCCCTGGCCCCCTTCAAAGGGGGAAATAAAGGGAGGGAGTTTAGATTGACCAAAGAGGGTAATACTCAAACAATTGGTAATGAGTGCCATATTCTATTCAATATCTTTAAATAAAATCATTAGTTTGAGCATTCCCGGTTTAATGAAACCGATTATCAATAACACTTTACCAATATGGTCAATGAAGAAAAAATTAACTTCTCCATATTATTCATCAGTGTACATCCTTTAATCCGTCTCATCCGTGATTCAGACAATGGCACTCAATTCCCATTCTTTTCCCACCAGTTAATAAATTCATCTACAGCTTCCATATTACTTTGATTTGCTTTATAACCAAGCAAATTTTTAGCTTTATCAACATTCAATGTCATTGATTTTGCCAAAATACCTACTCCATAACAGGTAAGAACAGGTTCACGATAATCAGGTGTAAGTTTTGCCATTGTTTCTAAAAACGCGGCAAGATTATAGGCTACGCCAAATGGCACTCTCTTTTTATTTATAACCAGATTCAGTTTACTAAACGTTTTTTCAATAAGTTCCCATAAAGAAATAGGCTCATCATTTGTAATATTATACTTTTGACCCATTGCCTCTTTTGGAGCTTCCATACATAATAAAATGGCATCGACTACATTTGAAACACTGGTAACATCAACAATATTTTTACCATCACCAATAATTTTTAGTTTTCCTGCTTCCTGAGCTTTTAAGAGCCTGGGCATTATAGTAGTATCACCGGCTCCCACAATCGCTCTGGGACGAATTGAGATTGTTTCCAGACCCTCTGTAAATGCTTTATCCATCAGTTTTTCAGCTTCATATTTGGTTGCCGCATAATGATTTACAAATTTATCAGGTAAAAACTCTTCTTTTATATTAAGCCGATCTCTATAGTCAAAATAAAGGCTTGGAGTTGAGATATGAACAATTCTTTTTATATTATTTTTTTTACTGCTGCTAATTATATTTTCTGTCGCCACAATATTTGCTTTATAAAAATCATTATACTTACCCCAGGGTGAGGATAAAGCTGCTGAATGAATCACAATATCAGCCCCTTTTAGAAGGTTTTGGACAAAATCTTTATCTTCAAGGCTCCCGGTTTCAACCTGGACACCAAGAGTTCTTAATTTTTCTGCTCTTGTTTTATCTCTGCCAGTAGCTAAAATTTCATAACCTTTTTCGATTAATTTTTCTACTGTTCGGAACCCCAAAAAACCTGTTGCACCAGTTATAACAACTTTCATTTTAATTACCATTCCATTCGATATCTCTTGTCGATACCTCAATTATTGAAATCTTTTCTTTTTTTGAAACAATACCATAATGATAAAGTGTTTTAAATTGAGCAATAAAAGGCCATATATCACTTAGTTTAAAGATAACATCTTTAGATGCAAATAATTTTTTAAAAAAGGTCCTGGCTTCCTTAAATGAACGTAATTTTGGCATACAATAAAGAATCATCGCCAGAAAAATCATTTTTTGAGTTTGATTGGTTGCCCTGATTATATTATTTAGTTTTTTATCTGGTATAAAAGCCAGTGGTAAATTATCTTTTTCTGAAAATAAATAAATGCCACTGGTTGCTCTGGGATTACATTCAATTGGATAAACCTTTCCATCTTCTTCTGAACGGAAAAAATCAAAGGCAATATGACCCGTATAATTTAACCTTTGCGAAACTTTAGCTACAATTTCATCTATTTCAGGAATGTTAACAGATTCAAAATGGACAGTCGCCCCCTGACCAGCACAATAAATACTTGGATAAATACTGTGAGCCAGAACTTTTCCATTCTGAACTACACTATATGAACAATAAGCATTACCTTTCAGATAATCCTGCAAAACCCAGGTATTTTCTTTACTTATTTTAAGGCTATTTATTTTTTCAGGAGATTTATCATTAATAATTACATAAGAAGCAAACCTTGAAAATTCAGGTTTCAAAACAAATGTATCTCTATTTGCAAGTTGTTTATTTAATTCTTCAAGACTATCAATTAACAAGGATTTTGGATGAAGGATATTCAGCTCTTTCAATAATTCCATAAATTTAAATTTACTATGAAGAGTAGTAAGCACGTCTAGTGATGAGGTAAAAACAAAGCAATACTTATCAAGCTTTTCTTTATTTCTGGAAATGTAATAAACCTCTTCACAGGTTGGAATAAGAACTTTAATATTATTTTTTTTAATTATTTCTATTAGTGAATTTATATATTTATCTGTTTCAGTTGCTGGAGAAGGTACAAAAATATTTTCTTCAGTAAATTTTGATGCTCCAGCCATATTATCTTTGAAGCTTTCAGCTATATATACTTTATAGCCAGCTTTGGAAAATAATCTAATTAAATCAAGGGTATAAGGAGATCTACCCCCTGTAAAAAGAATATTATCCTGTCCTTCCGGTAAATTCATCGAAGCAAAGTAACCTAAAAAAAAATATTAAATAATAATTATATAATGCCCTACAAATCCTAGCAATTTTTGTTAGAAATGTTATTTTGTTGTAATAATAATTTGATTTACTTGAATGAGTATTTGGTATTTCTAAAGGGGGAACGGATGCCCCTGTTTTTTCAAAAATTTTTCCAGTAAAGCTATTTTCATTGCTTCACCATAATAATTTATTCTTTTACTTTTTTTTCCAGATTACTTTCATTCATTTTTTTGGAGAAAAAGTTGAGCAAATTAGAACAACTTCCACCATTTCTTTTTTTCCTCTTCTGGTTTTGGCGACTCATTAACCGGAATATTTTTTGTTTCCTCGCCTGTTTTTTCTAAGTGAACTGAAGTTTTAGTGAAACGTTTTTTTTCAGGTTTCCAGTTATATTTGGTTATTATTCTTTTTACCTGTTCCTGAAAAGCCTGCCCTTTTTCTGGATTAACCATTCTCACAAAATTAGCAAATCCTTGTATTGAAGCAATGATATCATTACTATGTCCCCATTTTTTACCATCAGGTCCATCTTTTTCGATCTGATAAAGAGTGGCTCGGAATTTTTTTAGGGTTTCTTTATCAACATTAAGTTTTTCATTAACAACAACCCCGGTAACTTCCTGCTGGCGGGATGCCCTAACTACTCTGGTTTTTTTAGGATGTACTGTAAAACCTTCATGGGTGACAATAGATTCTGTATTTTTTAAAATATTACAGATATTTTTCAGATCTTCTCCTGAACCTGAAAAAGTCAGATCATCTGCATAACGGGTATATTTAAAGCCTCTTTTATTAGCCATTTTTTCCAGGCGTTTATCCAATCTCCTGCATAAAAGATTGGTAATAGCCGGGCTAGTTGGAGCTCCCTGCGGAAGATGTCTTTCTGAAAGAGGAATAAACCAGGTTTTACCATCAAGCTCAGCTTCTTCAATATCAGGCTCAGTGCAAATTAAGCCAAAAATAGTGGCAACAGAGTCAGAATATCCCAGAGAACGGAAAAGTCCTTTTACTCTTTTATATGAAATTGAAGGGAAAAAATTTTCCAAATCGAGATTAATAACTACATCAGTATTCAGATGCCGTTTTGCATTACTGACAATTGAACAGCTTTTGCGAAAACCATGTGTTGCATCATGAGGAGTTATTTTATTCAGAATATTTTCTAAAATCCAATATTGAATATTTTTTAATTTTGGCATTGGTGCTGAGATTAAACGAAAACCACCAGTTTTTTTGGGTACCTTAAAACGCTTATAATGATTAATAGGAGAAACTTTTCTGGAAAAAGCAAGAAATCTCAAAGCACCTATTGTTATTCCCATTTTTTGAGCAATGTCATCTGCACAATTTAATAATGGTAAATAATATATTTTTAACCGTTCTTCATTACTTTCTTTTTGATTTAGACCTCCAGATACATTTTCACCTAAAAAAACGATATCCTGATTTTTCTTTATTTTCCAGGTTTCAGCCTGTTCTTTCCTTTCCTTTTCCTGCCTTTCTTTAGTTTCTTTTTGCTTTTTTTTAGATTCTACAAGCCTTTCCTGTCTTAGCTTTTTTAAAAGTGCCTGTTCATTGTTAAGTTTTCGGCTTTCATTGCGTAAATCATTTAATTCTTTATTAAGTTCATTTCTACGCCTGATTTCATCAGCAGGATCCTGTGGCATTTCACCCTGAGCAGGCCAAAACCCTAAACGAATCATATCTTCCAGAATGAAAATTTCTTTTGAAGAAGAACGGATTCTTTCATAAAGTTCTTCTCTTGTCCTTGGTTGTTCTGTCATAAAATTAAAGAACCATGTACAACGGTAATTAAGTTTCCCTTCGAAAACCCCTTAGGACTGGGGTACTCAACTCAAGCGGATCGACACCAGTGTGAGTAGTTGGATTCATGGAATCCGCACCGCAACACTTACACTGGTGTCAGATCCGCACAGTAAAGAGTAGACCAGTGATGCATGATATGTCATAGCACATGGATGGCGATCCACCACCCCGATTGCAAGGCTAACCCCTCTTACCGCTGTACGTGATTCTCCTTTACCTCCTTTCCGCCTGAACTTTCTGTTTATTATAAAACATCCTCAAAGCGAGCATATGTTCACACGGACCTTTGTAAAGTTTGTTCTGAGTATACCAATTGCAGTTACAGGTTGCAACGGTCATTCTCTGGTCAGCATCAACAATTAGTGAAACATAGTAAGTATGGTGTTTTTCACTTACTGACCCGGTTAAACTTAATTCGGAACCAGATGATTCATGTGAATTAGTAATTGTTATCAGATTTTGCTCAATAAATCTGGTAGCACTTTCTTCTCTTGGGTTAGAAAAACGCAGTTTATCCATCGGTAATGGATCACGACTTAGTTCTCTTACCCGATACACATTTTTATTCAAGTCATAAATTGCCCGTCCTGATTGAGTATAAGCACTCATTGCCCCTAAGACAACACTTCTGTCCAGATTTAATTTATTTGCCAGTTTATCTGGTGTTTCAAACCAGTTTTGTTTTAATCCCTGAAAAATATTTTGTTTGGTAAAATCATCAACAACTGCCCTTGGAGCCATTAAATCAAAGTTTCCTGCTGTTGACCAGTCATTGCTTGTCCAACCTGATAATCCAAGAGTAAAGGACATAAATCCCAAATCAGCCACATAAAAGGATGGTAAACCCTGTCCAAGCAGGTGAACAGTAAATCTCCTGGCAATCTGAATTAAACGTTCTAAAATCAAAATTCTTCTCCGGCCCCATACCCGTATTTCCTGTTTATCCTTACCATGATAAACAGAACGGGGGCAATTTACTTCTATTCCCCAGGGCTCAAAAACTATTTTTACTGGTTGCCCTGGTTTCAGGCAATATCTCATACTGCGTGGCCCTTTTTTTTCTTTATGTCTTCTGAGTACAAAACAAATGTTGTAAACATCCATCGGATGTAATTCAATTACCGTTGCTGGCAAAGACATCGCTGAATTAACCTGTAAAAAGCCTCTGACCCAGGTATCAGGAAGATCAATTTTTACTTCTTTAAAATCAT
>CAYRDV010000401.1:0-5810 GCA_964422885.1 uncultured Candidatus Sericytochromatia bacterium | reverse complement strand
TCCACCCTCCTCCTCCATTAATATATGTAAGACCTGTCTGAGGCGGAGCATCATTGGCAAGTAGAACATCTGAGCCATTTGTAAATCTATCTATGGAAATGTTTTTACTATCCCCTATATTTTCAATTGTGAGTCTATGCTCAGTGGTAGCTAACCCGGTATATTCTTTAATTAAAGCATTTTGTGCCGAAGATGAAGGGTTAGGATCAAAAGTATTTATTCTTGTAACAGCACCACCGTCAAGTGATAGATCTACACTACCGCCATTATTCCATTTCCAGCCATAATATCTAATTGCACTCTGACCGCTAAACTTGTATTCAACTGCATTAAATACTTTTGCCTGATCAAAATCCATTGCGTAACCTGTGGCTGAAGCATTCTTTGTCCCTTTAGCCTCAAACTTTACTTTATGCTTTCCATTGGGTAACCCCTGTGCTTTTGCTATTTTCATTGAAGCAGTAACTGAACCAGCATTAAACAAATCAATATTATCAACTGTTCTTTCTGCTGTAGTGCTAAATACTCCAGGACTTGTCTCAGGATAGACCGTTAATTTGACTTTACCATAATCTGGTCCTTTTCTTCCCCATAACTCCACATTAGTTCCACTAAATTCAAACTCCAAAGCATTTAAATGTCCGGCAATGGTTGCATTGGGGCCATAGACAGTAGCTACTGAGGAGTTGGGATTAGAGGTAAAAGCACCAGTATTAGCCCACCCTCCCAACATACTTCCTGAATAAGGCTGAGACACAGGTGCAAGATAAATATATTTTAGATTATATGTTGCTGATGTATTTGTATTTTCTATTTTTAGAGAAGCACCATTATATGACCAGGATGTTGGTGTACCTGTGTTAGCATTGGACCATGCACCAGACCCGTTAGCATAAGTTAATCCTGTTGTCAGAGGATAATTATCAACTAAGACATAAGGAGTTCCTGGGTTTAAAGCAAAATTACCATGTTTTGCGTTAGCATCAGAAGTACTAGCCCATGTATTGGAAGTATATTGTAATGAATTATCAGTATTATCCAAAAAACCATTAAATGAAGAGTAATTACCAGCACTGGAATTAACATCACTATTTTGAGTCCAGCTACCGCTAAAAGTAATTCCTAAATCAGTATTTTCAATCCTGTTAGAGCTTTTAACGCCAAAAGTCAATTTATCTGTCTTAACATTTGTATTTTTATTTGTCGTGGGTTTAATTTGCTGGGGTAAAGTAGTTGAACAGGATGCAGATAAAATTGAAAGAACAAGTATTCTCTTTAATATATTATCCAAAATTGATTTCATTAAAAATACCTTTTAAAAATGATATATTGAACTTATTTCGAATAGCCTTTATTTTTCTATATTAAACAAAAATTTACTTTAGTCAATGTTCAAAAACACATAGAGAATCATTTTTCTTTGCTCTTTTGCTGACAATAAGTAATACGGTAATTAATAATTTCAAAGAAAAAGTCCTTATTAACTAAATTTGTAATATTTCTTTTTACCAGTAAAATATTTGCTTTATCCAACATAATTAATGCTTCCTTAAATCTTTTTTTTAAAATCAAAAAATCGCTTAATTTTATTTTTAAAAGACAACTTTCTGGCATATATTTTAAAGCTTGCTGACAAATTTTTAAAGCTAACTCTGTATTATTATACTGATAATAATTAATTGTTTCAAAAATAGCAAATTCAATAGAGTATATTTCATTTAAGTTAAATTCTTCAGATAAATAAATATTTGTGGCCAAAATAAAATATTTAATAGCTGCATTTTCTCTATTACTAATAAATTCAATCTCACCTAGTTTTAAACAAATATTTAATTTTAAAAAATCTGATATATTTTCATTTTTAATAATAAGTTCCAGAATTTCTTTTCTAATTGTTAATAAGGAGATAAAATTAGTTACTTTTATTAGTTTATTATAAATTTCACAGGCATATTTATCATCAAATTCTACAAGACTGAGAAGAGTTTCTTTTATTTTTAGCAAAAATTCCTTGGTTAATTGATGCTCACTAAGCAAATTATTAAATTCATTTATCCACTCATCTGCTATTATCTTCCATAAAAATTTATTTTTTATGCTTAATTCTGCATTTTTTGACATTATTTGCCATAAATTTTCATTATTTATTAATTCCAATACTGCATTAATAAAATTGGTTTTGTATTGCATACTATCCGGTATACCCTTTATTAAAAATCCGGTTTCTGTGTCAGCAATTGTTTCAGGCAATGCCCCAATATCTGAAGATATTACCGGAACACCCGCAGCCTGAGCCTCTAAAGCGGCAATACATGATGTTTCAGGAAAGTTATTAGGATATACCATTAAATAAGCTTCTTTAAGTTCTTCCGATAAAGCGGGTTGAGATAATGGTGACAGTAATTTTATACCAGGAATCAGCTTTAATTTTTGATAAATATTTCCATATTCAGCTTGATCATATTCTTTATCAAATCCATAAGTAATCATTGAACTAAAAATATATAATTCAGCTTCAGGTATTTTTTTTTTAATTTCCGGAAAAATATCTATTAATAAATTCAATCCCCGATATGGTGCACTTGTATAAACCAGCTTAAATTTTTTTCTTGGTTTTGTGATTTGATAAAATTCAGAATTTATCCCATTTCTTGTTAAAAAAAATTTTTTATTAGGAATTTTTAATTTTTCATGAAAATTTTTTTTCTGATAATTGCTAAGAACAAATATTTTATCTGTTAACTCACCACAAAATGAATGCTCAGCAAAACTTTTATTTAGTTTCTGATCATAATCATCACCTGTCCAGAAAATAACAATTTTTGCTTTTAAATTTAAAAAGTTAGGGAAACCTCTGACAAAAACTAAAATATCTGTTTCATTATTGTTGATAAAGTCTAAAAAATTATTCTGTTTATCATAAGTAACATTTTCAATTTTCTTCTTTTTTTTACAATCATTAAAAACAATAACCTGATTTCCTGTTTTGGCCAGTTCACGGGCAATATATACGATTGCACTTTCTGTCCCGCCTAAAGGTTGATTAAACGGAGTATTACCATCAAAAGGAGGGCAATTAACCAGAAACACGATCTTAATCAACTCACTGTCTTCAGCCATAAAAAATTATTTAGCTAAAAGTTCCACGATTGTTTTTTTGACATTCATTTCATCTTCAGCTTTTGGATTATATTTTAAATAAAGTTCATATTCTTTGATTGCAGGCTTATAATGGCCTTTATATTTTAATAATTCAGCCAGATTAAAATGAGCATTTGCATAATCAGGTTTTAATGATATAGATTTTTTATATGCTTCAATTGCCTTATCAGTCTCATTCAGTTTTTCATACGCTTTTCCCAGATTATAATGTGTTGACGGGTCCCCGGGAGAAATATCCAAAGCCTTTTGGTAATAAACTGTTGAGGTTTTAAGCTGACCTATCTTATAATAAGACATAGCCAGATTATAATAAGCAAACTCGTCTTTGGGGTTAAGCATTATCACTTTTTCATAACTTTCAACAGCTTTCTCAAAATTATTTTTTGTAAAAAAGGCATTTCCCAGATTATAATGTGCAAGATTAAAATGAGGAGCTAATTCAGTTGCTTCTTTGTAAAGACCAATTGCTTTATCAAGCTCACCATTTTTATATGCTTCAACCCCACTATCATTTTTTTGTTTCGCAATATCTGGTATTACATTGTATTTCCCGGCATTCTCCATTGCCCGCTCTATTTCATCAGCATCAAGCTCACCAGAATTTTTTTGTTTTTTATTTTCAAAAAGGACTAAATCTTCATCATTTTCCTGAAATGGTATAAGAGAAGTATTATTTTCAGGCTTTTGCTTTTTTTTAAAAAAAATAAAGGCCAAAAGAACAATCAACACCAAAATAATTACAGAAATAATTATCTCAGAAGTAAATTGTTCTGTGCCATGCGTATTTAGACTACTTTTCATACTCAAAGTAGTAATAATTTAATTTGTAGGGGAACCAGCTTCATGCCATTTATTAATTAGCTCTCTTTCTTCCTGAGTCATATTGGTTTTGTTTTGAAAAGGCATACCTTTATCAACAACTACCCTCTGGTATATTCTGTCTGCTTTTGCTTTTATTTGCTCATCTGTGTCAAATTTTGTACCACCACCAGGAGCTGATGGGAATGCGGGATCCTTAGGAGTTACAGAATGGCAGACAGTGCATCTTTGGGTAATTACAGTCTTTACCTTTGTATAATCAACTTTGTCACCTGTTCCGGGTGAAGCTCCGGGACTTGGGGCAGTTGAGGCAGATGGGCTTGGGTTTGGTCCGGTTGTACTTTTATTATCGCAACCTACAACAAATAATAAAGCTACAAAAATAAATCTGTTGAATCTTTTCATTTTTCCCCCTTTGATGTTGTAAATTATTCTATTGCATAATTTTAATCAGTTACTTAGCGAAAGTAAAGCTAAAAAATACTAATCATAAAAAATCTGATTGCGGAGCAATTCTTCAAAAGTTTCTCTTCTCCTGATCAATTTTGCACTATCTTTATTCACCAGAACTTCTGCTGGTAAAGGTCTTGTATTATAATTTGAAGCCATAGCAAAGCCGTATGCCCCACCATTTAGAATAGCCAGAACATCACCTTCATTTATTTCCGGTAGTTCACGATCCCTGGCAAAAATATCGCCACTTTCACAAATATTTCCGCAAACAGTGACTAGCTCTTTTTTACCATTTATATTTGAAGTATTAACAATTTCATGGTAGCTGCCATACATAGTTGGTCTTACCAGATGATTAAAACCAGAATCAGTACCCACATATTTATAACCAGGATTAGTCTTAACTGTGTTTACTGTAGTAAGCAGAGAACCTGATTCACCAACCAAAAATCTTCCAGGTTCTACCCAAAATGATACATCTCGGCCATATTGCTGACAGAAATTTTTAAAATGTTCGGATGCCTGCTTCTTTAGTTCTATAAGATTTAATCGTTGTTGTTCTGGTTTATATGGAATACCCAAGCCTCCCCCAAAATCGATAAAATCTAGGGCAGGTAATTCTTTTGCTGTTTTAAGGAGAACATCTATAGCCTTGAGAAATGTTTCTTCTTCAAGAATATTTGAACCAATATGCTGATGAATACCAACAACCTTTAATTTATATTTTTCGGAAATTGCTAAAATCTCTTTTACATCAGTAAAATAAATACCAAACTTACTTTCAGGACCTCCGGTTATTACATGATCATGATGCCCACCTCCCACATCAGGATTTATTCTGACGCAAACATTTGTTCCAGGATATTTTTTTCCATATCTTTCAAGGGTAGATAAATCTCCAATGTTTAACAACACATTTTCTCTGACAGAATAATCAATTTCTTCATTTGTCATATTATTTCCGGTAAAAAGGATATCTTCACTTTTACATCCAGCCTTTAGGCAGGTAAAAACTTCACCCGGAGAAACAACATCCATCCCAGCCCCTTCTTCTGCTAAAATTTTTATTATTTCAACATTACTGTTTGCTTTACAGGCATATAAAATCTTTTTATTACTTAGTATTTCCAGACTTTGCTTCAATTCTCTAAAGCGGATTCTTATTGTTTCTTCATCATAAACATAAAGTGGGCTGCCAAATTTGTTTATTAAATCCTGGGCTGTAAAATTTCCGATTTTAAATTCTTTATTCATCCGTAACTTTCCTAAAATTATATTCAGATTTAAAATTCTACTACAATTAGATAGTAGAATAAAATTCAATATTGTATTTTTAAGTTTTAATTATGAAAAAAAGTTTTAAAGTTGTAAGATCT
>CAYRDV010000400.1:0-5811 GCA_964422885.1 uncultured Candidatus Sericytochromatia bacterium | reverse complement strand
CTCCAGCATTAGTTGACCATGCACCTACAAATGAAACAGAAGAATCAGTTTCCTCAAGTGTATTTACAGGTTTTCCGCTATTAAGTTTATAACTACCACTATATGCAGAATTATCTGAAATTAAGGACCAACTGTTGTTTTGGGTAAAAGTAGTAGTAACATCTTGATCTGAATAATTTATGCTTAATCCGTCAGATTTTTTATAAGCTCCACCTGGAGAGGGTGGGTAGCTATTAGTCTGCCAATTTCCATTAAATTGAAAAATAGGGTCATCTTCTTCATACCTTACACCAATTCCAAGCGTTTTAAAACCAAAATGTTTGGAAAATTTAACATTATCCTTTGTTAGAGAAAGAGTTTCACTGGTAGAATTCTCTTTTTTATCTTGTTTAATTTGGGAAATTTGATTTGTTTTCTTATTTAAAAGCTCAGGAGGGTGTGCATTACATCCATAAATTGATAAGGAAAATAAACAAGGGATTATTTTAGATAAAAATTTTATACTTTTACCAAACATATTTTTTCCTTATAATTTAAGAAAACATAGTACTACATTTTGATTTTATAATGAAATTTTGTTTTATTCTTTGTTTCAAAATACTTTTAATGATAATTTATTAGAAATACAAAATTCATAAAAATACTTAACAGTTAATATTAAATCAATGTCTGGGTTTAGCCTTTAAAGAAATCACTTGGTTTGACGCTATCAATAAACTTTTTAAACTCCTGAGCTTCTTCATCATCTTTTGATTGATCAATAGGTATAGAGCTTGACATCATTACCTGTTCTGAAACAAATATAGGGATATCAGCACGTAAAGCGACTGCTACAGCATCGCTTGGTCTTGAATCAATGGAAAATTCCTTACCGTTATTCATAAAATTTATTTGAGCAAAAAAGGTACTTTCCTTCATATCATGAATAACAACACTTTTTAATTCTACCTTTAATGTTTTAAATATATTATTCATCAAATCATGAGTTGCCGGGCGGCTAAGTTTGATATTTTCTAACACAAGCATTATAGAATTAGCTTCAGGGGGGCCAATCCAGATTAATAAAGCTCTTCGGTCATCCATATCTCTAAGGACCAAAATGGGGGTTCTGGACTGAGGATCTAAAACAATTCCTGAAACCTTCATTACAACCATAGCCTTAGCTCTCCTTTATTTTAAATTATAACCAATAATGTTTTTTCTTTTTCCAAAAGTTTTGTTTCTTTTTAGGAGCTTCTCTTCTTGGATTTATCCGCTAATTTTGAATCAATCCTGGGATATATTAAATCACCTTTTTTTGTTTCAGTTCCAGATTTTAATATTCCCCACTTTATATTATCCCAGTTTTGAGCTTGTAATGATTCATTAATACCTAATTGTTCCCATAACTTCTGAGTAATCTCAGGAATGTAAGGAGAAGCAAGTATAGCGATAATTCGTAAGGTTTCCAGGCATGTATATAAAACTCCGTGAAAATATGGAGTTACAGAACTATCCTCTGCTGCTCTCTTGGCAAGATTCCATGGGGCCTCTGAATCTATATATTTATTTAATTTGTTAACTAAATCCCAAACAGATATTACTGAGTCCTGTAAAGCAAATTTATCCATTGACTCGCCAACTTTATCTTTTGTTTTTTCTATAAAATCAGGAAAATCTTTTTCTGCTTCCAAAAACCTTTCAGGTACAATTCCCTCGCAGTTTTTGGCAAGAATTGAAGAAACGATCCTGTTTAAAGAGTTTCCAAGATTATTTGCCAAATCAGCATTAACCCTGTTTTCAAGAATTTCACATTTGCTAAAGCTTTTATCTTCATTAAATTCAGCCGCAAAATCTCCATCATTTCCATAGTTCATTTCTCTGATTATAAAATATCTTAAACCATCCGTCTGGTATTTATTAATTAAATCTTCAGGTTTAATAACATTGCCAATGGTTTTACTTATTTTTGTCCCGCCAATTGTGATAAAACCATGAGAATAAATACACTCTGGTAAATCAATACCAAGAGCAAAAAGTATTGCTGGCCAGATTATCGCATGAAATCTGAGGATATCCTTTCCGACAATCTGAACTCTTGCAGGCCAGAATTTTTTAAAATTACTATCATCATTACTCTCAAAACCCAGAGCTGTAATATAGTTATTTAGTGCATCGAGCCAAACATAGATTACCTGTTTATCATCACCGGGAACTTTAATACCCCATTTAACAGTTTCTCTTGAAACACTAATATCTTCAAAATCCTCAAGAAGGTTAAGAACCTCATTTTTTCTTGATTCAGGCTGAATAAAACCAGGGTTATTAATTATATGCTCTTTAATTTTTTGCTTATATTTAGTTATTTTAAAAAAGTAATTTTCTTCAGAAACAAGCTCAGGAGCTCTTTTATGATCGGGACATAGGCCTTTTTCATCTAAATCTTTTTCCAGATAAAAAGCTTCACATCCAAAGCAATAAAGTCCCTGATAGCTTTTTTTGTATATATCTCCCTGTTCCTGAAGCCTTATAAAAATCTTTTTAACTGCTTCTTTATGCTTTTCTTCAGTAGTTCTGATAAAAGAGTCATATGAAATATTAAGTTTTGCCCAGGTTTCAATATACTTTTCTGCTATTTCGTCACAATGAACTTCAGGAGAAACACCCTTTTCCTTTGCCGCCTTTTCATTTTTAGTTCCATGCTCATCTAAGCCCATCAGAAAAAAAACATCTTTACCTCTCAGACGTTGGTGTCTGGCAATTACATCAGCCGTAATTTTTTCATAGGCATGCCCCAGGTGAGGAGGTGCATTAGAATAATCTATTGCGGTTGTTAAAAAATATGTATTCTTCAAAGGATGCTCCTTTTATAAATATGAACAAAAGCTATATTTCATCAAAAATTATAACAAAAGATAATTACTAAAAAAGTTTTTTAGTTAAATTTTGTCTTTTTAGAATGAAAGATTTGAATAACTATATTAATTTTTAGGTAAAATCTATATTAATAATTGAAAAAATTAACAAGAATAATTAAAATCTTTCTATGTAAATAAATAGATGGTGTTTAACCCTTGATAACTGGAGGAATTTTATGATTGAAGAAATTGAAAATGTTAAAAATACTAGCACAGGTAATGCTCAGGTTGAAGCTTACCGGCAGGCCCAAAGAATTGAAGCCGAAAAAAATATGATTTTATCTAAAGTTGCCGAAAAATATGGTTTAAACCCTGAAATTCTTATTAAATCGGGAGTTGAGCCGCCCCAACTGAAAGAGTTTATTAAAGATGTGATTGGAAACAATGGTTCTACCGAATTTAACGGTGAAAAAAAACAGACTCTTTATGCTAAATTAGGTTATAACATTGATGGCATGGCTGTAAGTACCAATTATTTAAAAGAAACGGGCAGTGCTGATACAAGCAGAGATGGAAGCGGTGGTGGAACTGGTAGTGGTGGCAGCTCTAAGGGTGATTCGATGAGTATGCTTAGTGATAAATTACCAAAAGGAAAAGTTCAGGAAAATATTAGTCTTTTTGGCGATGAAAGCTAATAAAATATAAGCAAAAAAAGAGAGGTTTGACACCTCTCTTTTTTTGTCTCTTTAAATTAATCCTGAGCAGATTCTTCTAACTGTGAAGACTCAGGTAAATCAGATTCTGGTAAAGGAATTAAGGATTCTGAAGAGCCATTTTCAACTTTATTATCAGGATCGATTACTAATTGTACTGCAACAACTTCATCATCATTATCAAGCCTTTGTAACCTTACTCCTTTGGTACTTCTACCCATTGTTCTAATATCAGATGCTTTTTGTCTGATAACAACCCCTTTAAAGGTTGCAATAATTATTTCATCATCTGGTGAAACAAACAATAAAGAAGATACTTTACTTTCTGGTCTTAACTTAATATTGATTACTCCTAAACCGCCACGTGATTGTAATCTGTAGTTTGCAACCGGGGTTCTTTTACCATAACCATCTGATGTAACAGTTAAGAGCTGTGGCACATTTTCATCCTGGTTAACTGCTTCCTCATCATTATCATCCTCATTGGAAATTACTTCAGTTTCTTCTTCTGCTGAAATTTCATCCGCATTATCCAATAAGCTTTCATCAATATTTTCATTAGGAAGAAGAGCCCCTGAAACAACATCAAAGCTTACTATACTATCACTATCTCTTAACGAGATAGCTTTTACTCCTCGTGAATTTCTTCCTAAAGATCTTAAACGATTTTCATGATACCGGATAGCATAACCTTTACTTGTACCGATTATTATGTGGGCATTACCATCAGACTGACCAACCCATCCAAGTTCATCTCCTTCATCAAGATTAATAGCAATAATTCCACTACTACGAATATGTTTGAAAAATGTCAGATTTGATTTTTTGATAACTCCATTTTTGGTTAACATTACCAGGTAATGATCTGCCAAAAATTCACTGACCTGTACAACAGCAGTAATTTTTTCGTCCTGTGCCAAAGGTAAAATATTAGCAATACTAGAGCCTTTTGCCTGACGGCCAGCTTCTGGTAATTCATAAACTTTAAGATCATAAACGATTCCACGGTTGGTAAAAAACAAAACTGAGGCGTGATTAGAGCTTACAAAGAAATGGTTAACGTAATCATCTTCTCTTGTTGTTAGTCCTCCCTTACCACGGCCACCACGGTTTTGATTTTCAAACTCACCCAGTGGGACTCTTTTAATATATCCCTGGTTTGTGATAAAGATTGCCATTTGCTCATCCGGGATCAAATCTTCATGGGTAAATTCACCAGGATCAGGTAACAGTTGTGTTCTTCGCTTATCTTTATGTTTTTCGGTTAAACGGGTTAATTCCTCTTTCATTATACTGTCAACTCTTTCAGGATTAGCAAGAATATCTTTGAAATCATTGATTTTACCGAGAAGTTCAAGGTGTTCGTCATCAAGCTTTTTCTTTTCAAGTGCAGTTAACCTTCTTAACTGCATATCAAGAACAGCAGTAGCCTGAATAGGGCTTAACTGGTAATTGGCGATAAGTTTTTCATGAGCTTCGACAGTACTATCAGAGCTCCGTATATCTTTTATTACCTTATCTATATTTTCCTGCACTATCAGTTATCCCTGATCAATATGATCTCTTGCATGTGCTTTATCCAGATAATATTTTGTTCTTCTGGTAATAATTTCCTGCCTGTGTAAAACATAAGCTTCAAGCATACTTCTTAAATCCAGAACTTTAGGTTGCTTATTAACAAGAGCAAGCATAGTAATACTAAAATTGGATTGTAATAATGTGTGCTTATAAAGATTATTAATTACAACTTTTGGTACGGCATCACGTTTTAATTCAATAACAACACGCATTCCATCCTTATCTGACTCATCTCTTAAATCAGATATGCCTTCCAGCTTTTTATCTCTTACCAAATAGGCTATTTGCTCCAGAAGTCTTCTTTTACTCACCTGATAAGGTATTTCAGTCACCACTATACTTAATTTACCTTTTCTATTTTCTTCCATTTCACAAGCATTAGGAACAAGAATAAGTTCTGCACCTTTTAACATTAAAACTCTAGCACTTTCAGGAAACTCTCTATCAAAGCAAATCATAAAACCAAGTTTAATACTTTGATTTGCCATTTTTAGTTCTGTTACAAAAAAATCTTCTCCTGATGTTAAAATTGATTCAGATGAGAAATCACAAGTATGTACTTTTGAATAATGTAAAGCATCTATTCCATTATCATTAATTAAAAGTACAGAATTATATAAATTAGCCTCTTTTTTTTCTAAAAATGTAATAGCAATAGCAATTGAGCTTAATTTAGCTTCTTT
>CAYRDV010000399.1:0-5856 GCA_964422885.1 uncultured Candidatus Sericytochromatia bacterium | reverse complement strand
CGGGCTGGCCGAACCGCGGTCTTGGCGTAAGCCACTGGGAAAGCGGATCAGGAAAATCGTGGATAGTTTTTACTTCACACTGACTGATTTTTGGTAAAAGATTATCAAGATAACCTAATCCTGTTGCATACAAAGGATCATAGGCCACTTTTAATTTTAGATCTTTAAATTTATCAAGAACAAGTAAGCCTTTTATAAAATCAAAATATTGTTCTTTAGGTTCAAAAAGCTCGGTTGCCCCTTTCTTTTCAGCTTCTTTAAATTTTAGAGAACCTTCCTGAAGAAATTTTACATTACTAACAATTTCATCAGTAATTTCAGGAGTGGCTGGACCAGCATAATCGGGAATATATTTTATACCACAGTACTGAGGAGGATTATGGCTTGCTGTAAGCATTACTGCTCCGGCAGAAACATAATGTCTTGCGGCATAAGCAATCACCGGAGTTGGTATCGGGCCTTTGCTGAGTAATACATTAAAGCCCATTGCATTCATTACATCAGAAACCTCTCTGGCAAATTCATAGGCCAAAAACCTTGTATCATAGCCTACCAATACAGGCCTGTCACGATAAGTATCTTTGATATAAAAAGCAATTGCTTTGGCAACAAGATTCACATTATCAAATGTAAAATCTCTGGCAATAAGACCTCTCCATCCATCAGTACCGAATACAATTTTTCCCATGCGCCTATTCCTCCGATCACTAAGACTAACTTAATATTATGATACAAAGCTTGAAACAATATGAATAGTAGATATGAAGAAATTTTCTTACATAATACAAAGCAATTTGAGGATAGTTTGGTTTAAGCGATTAATGGCAGGAAGCTATTTTTATCTTTTTTCTAACCATACCCCAGCCCTTTCCTTCAAAGGAAAGGGGGCTTAAGAGATTGACCCAGAAGGGGAAATCTAAAACAATTAATAATGAGTACAAACTTCTATTCAAAAGCATTAATTCATATCATTAGTTTTAGACTTCCCGGTTGATTACAAACCGATTACTAATAACAATTTACTCAAAGGTCAATCAGAAGAAAAATCTAAAAGAATAACTGCAAATTTTAACCAGTTGGACATATTATATAGAGCTTACTCATTAATAAATTTAACTATATTTTAATCTAAATTGAACATGTATTTAACTTTTCTATCTATAACACATGTAAAGTATTTTCATTTTTATCAGGAATAACTTTATGAATGATATTGTTATAATCAATAAACCAAGAGTAAATACAGGTAGCCTGGTAACTATTGAAAACAAAAACTTATCTGTTTTTGATACCATAAAAAACAAACCATTAAGCCAGGATAATCTCAGTCTTTCTTCAATTAGAGATAACAACTCATCAGCATTTGAAAGACCTGTCCGAAAAATATCAGAAGATACCTCATTAAATATTTTAAATTCACTCCAAATAAAAAATATAACTTCAGATAAAGATGAGCTTGAATCGCTTAGAAAAGTACTTACAGCTTCTCATAACAAACCCTCGGAACTAAGAGCCTTCTGCAATTCATTTAATTCCTTATCAGGAACTGAACAAAAAGCGGTTCTTAAAATTAATCATATTCTTTCCAGCAGTTCTCTTAAAGAAGGATATAAACAGGAAATAAAATCAATAACTGATTCCTTAACTGATAAAGGCAGTGCTGTTGGTAAAACCCTTGATGAAATAGGTGTCTATATCCCCTCTGTGACAGCAAATGCACCCGGTTCTGAAGATACAACACCAAGAATCCAGAGAATGTTTATGGGTGATTATGAATTAAATGATCCGCAAGCTGATTATGTCAGAGATATGCTAAAAATTGGTAAAACTGAAGGTTTCAGGATTACCTTGCAGGTTCCGGCAGATACAGTGCCAGAAGAGCTAAAGCAAAGACTTCTTAATGATATTCCTGAATTTAAAGATATGTCTGAGCTAGAACAGGTGGTAGAAGTACTTCCAGCTTCAATGAGAGGATATGTCTGGGGAGAAGATAATAAATGGGTAACTTCTGATGGAAATAAAATTAAAACTCTTCCACCAATTAACCAGGATATTATAAAAACGGTAAAAACATTTACTACAGCCGATTTACAGCTAAAAAAAGTCGATTCTGGATTTGAAACCGAAGGGCATCATGCGGTTGGGCTGCCTTCCAGCGATCCTCAATCACTGGTTGATGAGCTTTCAACTCAGGGAAATGTAAATCGCAGAAATGAGCGTTTAAGTGCCGCTGCTCTGGCCAAAGCCACTGGTAAAGAACTTGTCGTTACCAGAACCTATAATGAGGGGGGAAACATCATTAATGGCACTCTGCCAAACGGTGAATCATATGCGGTAGTTGGTAGAGACGGATTATTAGTTTCTGTATTTCACCTTGATGAAGAGTTTAAAAAAGATCCTTCTAAGGTTCCTGAATTTGAAAAACTTGATGAAAAAGTAAAAGAAATGGAAGCAAATGGGCAGCTAGATGATAAATCTCTTTTGGAACAGACCCAGAAACGACTTGAAGCAATTTCATATTTCACAGATGGTTCGGATAAAGTATCAGAAACCAAAAAATTCCTGGCAAAGATGGAATTTACCAAACAAGTATTTGCAGATGATGCCGCAGTTCCTTTGAAAAATATGATATTTGTTCCCCAGCCTGAGTTTCACCTGGATATGCATATGAGACCTTTTAAACCAGGAACCATGCTTTTTAATGATTATAGCGAAAATATAAAGCTTATTGAAAAAGCTTTAAAAGAACCAGACATAAAAGATTGGGAGAAAAAAGAGCTGGAAAGTATGTTTACATACTGTAAAAACATGAAAGAAGTAATGGACCCGGTGATGAATAAAATTGCCGAAACTCTTGAAAAGTCTGGTATTAAAGCAATAAACTCACCAGGAGTGATAGAAGGACAGATGGGGCAATTTAAAATGGAAGGAGCTATCCTTGATACTCTTAAAGATGCTAACCCATCATTTGCTGAACTTACAAATAAATTAATGACAAAATCCGAGTTGGAAAAAGAAATAACAGCCAGAGGCTATAATCTTGAATCAAATATTTATCCTGATTATGACTATACTTTCAGAAATCTTCTGAATGAAGCATTTACCAGAAATGTAAATTTTATGAATGCAGTACCAGGAACAAGTATTGGAAAAAATAGTCAGTTTTATATTACCAACTTCACCAGTATCGCTCCTCTTAGAAAAGCCTTTGAGGAACAGATGGCTGAACAGGGTATTGAAAAAGTGTACTGGGTCGCTGATGATAACGGGGGCCAGTTTACCAAAAGTTTATCTGAACAGTCACTTGACTGGCGTGGCGGCCTGGATTGCCGGGAAAATCATTAATTTATAAACGTAGGGGTTTGGTTAATCAAACCCCTATGAGCATTTAGTTGACGGAATGCTTTAATTTAACCTATTCTTAACCTAAATTAAGCACATATTTAACTTTTCTATCTATAACACATATAAAGTATTTTCGTTTTTTAGGGATAACTTTATGAGTGATATAGCAATAATCAATAAGCCAAGAGTAAATACTGGTAGTTTAGTAACCATTGAAAACAAAAATTTATCTGTTTTTGATGCAATAAAAAACAAACCATTAAGTACCGATAACTTAAATATTGGTTCTGTCAAAAATAACTCATCTGCTTTTTCAAGCCCTACAAAGAAAATAAGAACTAACGAAGATACTTCATTAAACATCCTGAACTCTCTGGAAAAAGAACAAGGTAACCTTTTAACCTCGAACTTATCCAAACTATCTGAAGAAAACAGGAATAGCCTGATTAAGTTTTTAAATAAACAAAATCAGGATGATGCCTGCCAATTTGTAAAAATGATCAACACCACCTCAGATAAAGATGAGCTTGAATCACTGGAGAAAGTTTTAACTCCGGCTCATAATAAACCTTCAGAATTAAAAGGTTTTAATAATTCCTTTTCAGGTTTATCAGAAGCTGAACAGAAAGCAGCTCTAAAAATAAATAATATTCTTACAAAAAACCCTCTGCCAGATGGTTATAAAAAGGAAATAAAGGCGATAATTGAATCTCTTCCTGATAAAGGAAATGCCGTTGGTAAAGCTCTTGATGAAATCGGAGTTTATATCCCTTCTGTTACCCTGAATGCACCTGGTTCTGAAGATACAACACCAAGAATCCAAAAAATATTTATGGGTGAATATGATAATTATGACTCACAAGGTGATTATGTTCGGGATATGATTAAAGCTGGCAAAACAGAAGGCTTTAAAGTTACATTACAAGTCTCTGCCAGTACAGATGAAGCTTCATTAAAGAAACAGCTTCTTAACGATATTCCTGAATTTAAAGATATTGCAGAATTAGAAAAGGTTGTAGAAATTCAACCTGCATCTATGAGAGGTTATGTCTGGGCAGAAGATAATAAATGGATAACCTCTGATGGAACCAAAGTTAAAACTTTACCCTCAATAAATCAGAGTATTGCTGGCAAAGTCGAAACATTTGTAACAGTAGATTTACACCTTAAAAAAGGAGATGCCGGGTTTGAAACAGAAGGCCACCATGCTGCCGGACTCAGTGCAAATGATCCTAAATCACTGGTTGATGAAGACTCTACTCAGGGAAATGTAAATCGCAGAAATGAGCGTTTAAGTGCTGCAGCTCTGGCCAAAGCCACTGGTAGAGAACTGGTTGTTACCAGAACCTATAATGAGGGAGGAAATATCATTAATGGCACCCTGCCAAATGGTGAATCCTATGCAGTAGTTGGCAGAGATGGATTACTTTTCTCTGTTTTCCATCTTGATGAAGAGTTTAAAAAAGAGCACTCTAAAGTACCTGAGTTTTCCAAACTTGATGAAAAAGTGAAAGAAATGGAAGCAAATGGAGAGTTAAAAGATAAAGCTTTATTAGAACAAACACAGAAGCGGCTTGATGCAATATCATATTTTGGTAAAAAAGCTACTTCTGAAGAAAAAGAAAGTGAAACCAAAAAATTCCTTGCCAAACTAGAGTTTACAAAAGAGATTTTTGCCAAAGATGCTGAAGTTCCTTTGAAAAATATGATATTTGTTCCTCAGCCTGAGTTTCATCTGGATATGCATATGAGACCTTTTAAACCAGGAACCATGCTTTTTAATGATTATAGCGAAAATATAAAGCTTGTTGAAAAAGCTTTAAAAGAATCAGACATAAAAGATTGGGAGAAAAAAGAGCTGGAAAGTATGCTTGATTATTGTAAAAATATGAAAGAAACAATGGATCCTGTGATGAATAAAATTGCAGAGACTCTAGAAAAATCTGGTATTAAAGCAATACCATCACCAGGAGTTATGGAAGCCAGAATGGGACAATATGAAACCAGACATGTAAATTTTATGAATGCAGTACCAGGAACAAGTATTGGCACAAATAGACAGTTTTATATTACTAACTTTACCAGTATCGCTCCTCTTAGAAAAGCTTTTGAGGAACATATGACTGAACAGGGTATTGAAAAAGTTTACTGGGCTGCTGATGATGGTGGTGGTGAAAATGCAAAAAGCATGTCAGAGCATTCACTTGATTTACGTGGTGGCCTCGACTGCCGGGAAAATCATTAATGAATAAAAGACTGATATGTTTATCAGTTTTTTTTATAACAATAATATTTTTACCCAGTTGTGCTATTTTTACAAAGGAATCAAATAAAATGCCAGAGAATGATTCACAGCAATCTGTAAAGCGACCTGTAATAGTTCTTGCTGATTTAGTTCTGGCTGTAAATGAGCAAATACCTGATTCACTTAAAGAAATTTTTTCTGAAGAAAATCTTTTATCACCCACAAAATCAATAATTACTTTAGAGCAATTTAAAAATCTATCTAAA